>JANXXF010000129.1 GCA_025350775.1 Actinomycetes bacterium | reverse complement strand
GTCGTCGAGCTCGCCCTTCGCGATGCGGTCGGCGGCGGCGGCGATGCGCTTCGCCTTGTCGGCGTCGAGCAGGCCGAGCTCCGCGTTGACGGTCGCGGCCGCGCCCTTGATCGCGCCCAGCCAGCGTGCCACATGCACCGGGATCGGCTCGCCCGAGACGGGGAAGTTGCCGATCGCCTTCGTGGTCTCGCCGCCCCACAGCTCCTGCTTGTCGCTCATCTTTTCTCGATCTCCTCGTGGTACGACATCGTGATAGCTCCCTCGGGAGTCTACGGTGCCCCCGCGCGCCGCTCAGCCGCGCGCCGCGGCGAGCAGCTCGTCCCAACGGGTGAGCTTCACCCGCGGGCGACCTTGCTCGGTGCCACGGGCCAGCTCAACGGCATCGATCGCCGCCCAGCCCTTGTTCGTGACCACCTCGACGCCGCGCTCGGCGAGCAGCGCCGACACGCGCTCGGCGCTCGCCGCCGCGCCCCCGGCCAGCCGCCCCTCGGCGACATCGGCGAGCAGCCCGTCCACCGTCCCGGTGGCGCACTTCTTGTTCGTTCCGATCACGCCGCTCGGCCCGCGCTTGATCCAGCCGGCGCAGTAGGCGCCCGGCACGACCACACCGTCCGCGTCGACGATCCGACCGTCGCGGTTGGCGATGGTGCCCGCCCGCTCGTCGAACGGCACGCCAGCGATCGCGATCCCGCGGTAGCCGACGCTGCGCAGCACGAGGCTGCAGGGGATGGTCTCGCGCTCGCCCGTCGGCACCGCCTGGATGCGGCCCTGCTCGTCGGCCTCGAGCCGGTTGTGCTCGATCACGATCGCCTCGACCTTGCCGTCGCCCAGGATCTCGACCGGCGACACGCAGAAGCGCACCTGCAGCCGCCTCGGCTTGCCGGTGACGGGCATTGCCGCGATCGTGGCCAGGGCGTCGAGGTTGCGCTCGGCATTCGTGTCGCCGGGCACGGCGGCCGCGCTCGCGGCGTCGAGCACGAGCTCGGCGGGGTCGACGATGGCGTCGGCGCCGGCCAGCTCCTGCAGCTCGATCACCTCGGGAGTCGTGAACGCCGCCTGGGCAGGCCCGCGCCGCGCCAGCATGACGACCTCGCGCAGGCCGGCGCCGGCGATCGCCTCGATCGCGGCGTCAGCGGTGTCGGTCGCACGCAGCTCCTCCTCGGTCAGCACGAGCATCCGTGCCACGTCGATCGCCACGTTGCCCGCCCCGATCACGACTGCGCGCTCGCCGGAGAGGTCGACGTCGAGGTCAGCGAAGTCGGGATGGCCGTTGTACCACGCGACGAGGGCGGTCGCAGGGATCGAGCCGGGCAGGTCCTCGCCGGGGATGCCGAGACGCCGGTCGGTCTGCGCGCCCACCGTGTACACGACGGCGTCGTACAGCCCGGCCAGCTCGGCGCTCGAGATGTCCCGGCCGATCTCGACGTTGCCGAGGAAGCGGAAGCCGGGCTTCGCCGCGATCTTCTCGAACGCCTTCGAGACGGTCTTGATCTTGGGATGGTCGGGCGCGACGCCCAGGCGGACGAGGCCCCAGGGCGTGGGCAGGCGCTCGAACAGGTCGACCTCGACGGCGAGGTCGGCTGCGAGCAGATGGCCGGCCGCGTAGAACCCAGCGGGACCCGAACCGACGACGGCTACACGAAACGGCGCGCTGTTCACGCCGCGAACCTTAGTACCTAATGGGAGCCGCAGCCGCCGGAGCCACAGCCGCCACCGGCGCCGTGCTCGTGGCCGTGCTCGGCGCCCTGCTCCTCGCCGTCCTCGACCTGGAAGGAGTGCCCACAGCCGCACGCCGACGCGGCGTTGGGGTTGTCGATCTTGAAGCCGGACTCGGTGATCGAGTCGAGATAGTCGATCGAGGCGCCCTGGAGGTACGGCACGCTGTACGGGTCGACGACGACGGTGACGCCGTGCATGGTCAGCTCGTGGTCGCCGTCCTGCGGCCCACGGTCGAAGCCGAGCGCGTACTGGAAGCCGGAGCAGCCGCCGCCCTGAACTGCGACACGCAACACCGCCAGCTCGTCCTCGGAGTCCTCGGCCATCAGGTCGCGAACCTTTGACGCTGCCCGCTCGGTCAGCGAGATGAAGGTGGTGGTCTCGAGGATCTCCACGGTTGCCCCTTTGATCGACAGAAGGTGCGCGGATTCTAGCAACCGCGCGCTGGATGGCCGGCTCGCCGGGCGGCCGGGAGCGTGCTGCGCACGACTTTGTGACGCCCCGCTCGCTCTGGCCAAGCCGTTTGGTACCTGCTTCGTGCAGCGGCTGTTCTCTGCTAGCTTGCGACTCGGTGGGTGGGAGCCTCATCCGTGCTCATGTGCTCGCGCGTACGCCTGAGGCTACGGCGTGATCGATTCCTGGTTGCCGTTTCTGATCTTCGGCATCATGGCCCTGGCCATCCCCGGGACGATGGTGCTGATGAGCTTCGTCTTCTCGACGCGCCCGTCGCACCGGACGAGCGCGCGCACCGTCCCGTTCGAGTCGGGGGTCTCCCAGGGGCCGCCGAAGCAACAGCGCTTCACCGTCAGCTTCTACCTCACGGCAATGCTCTTCATCCTGTTCGACATTGAAATCGTGTTCCTGTACCCGCTGGCCGTGATCCTCGAGAAGCTCGGCTGGTTCGGCTTCGTCGAGTTCGGATTCTTCATCGCGATCCTCGCGCTCGCGTACGTGTACATCTGGCGGAAGGGAGCCCTCGAATGGCGCTAGGCAAGAGTCTCGCCGAGCACGGCCTGCAGAGCGAGCGTGTCATGTGGGTGGGCAAGGGCCCCGGCGTCTTCGAGCAGGAGCTCGAGAACCTCGAGGAGAAGATCGGCATCACGACGCTGCAGAAGGCGGTCGCCTGGGCGCAGACCAAGTCGATGTGGCCCGACACCTTCGGCCTCGCCTGCTGCGCGATCGAGATGATGTCGATCGTCTCCTCCCGCTACGACATCGCGCGCTTCGGCATGGAGGCGTTCCGCTCGTCGCCGCGCCAGGCCGACCTGCTCATCGTCTCCGGGCGCGTCTCGCACAAGATGGCCGGGCCGCTGCGTCAGATCTACGACCAGATGCTCGAGCCGAAGTGGGTCATCGCGATGGGTGCCTGCGCGAGCTCCGGCGGCATGTTCAACAATTACGCCGTCCTGCAGGGGGTCGACCGGATTGTCGCCGTCGACGTCCATGTGCCCGGCTGTCCGCCGCGGCCGGAGGCGCTGATGGAGGGCATCATCCGGCTGCACGAGAAGGTGCAGGCCGGCGTGCCGCCCGCGTACCGGATCCGCGGGGTGGCACAGTAGTGAGCTATGACGGCGTACCCGGGCTGGTCGAGACGAAGGTCGCGCACGGCGAGACGACGCTGGTTGTCGATCCGGCACGGCTGATCGAGGCGGCGCTCCACCTCCGCGACGAGCACGGCTTCGGCTTCCTCTCGGATGTCAGCGCCGCCGACTACCTCGGCTGGGGCGAGCAGCAGGTCGCCGGCTACCTCGGCACGACCGCCGGCCGCGACATCAACCAGCCGGGCACGAACGGCCTCGCCCGCCGCCCCGCCGCCAAGCCGAAGCGCTTCTCGCTGAGCTATCACCTGCTCGCGCTGCGCCCGGGCGCCCCGCGCGTCCGCCTGCAGACCTGGATCGACGACGGCGAGCCGGTCGAGAGCGTCGTCAAGGTGTGGCCCACGGCCGACTGGCACGAGCGTGAGGTGTGGGATCTGATGGGCGTCAACATCGTCAATCACCCGAACCGCGTGCGGATCCTGCTCGAGGACGACTGGGAGGGCCATCCGCTGCGCAAGGACTATCCCGTCGGCGGCGAGCCCGTTCGCTTCTCGGGGGAGGAGTAGCGAGATGGCCACGGTCGAGCGCAGGACGAAGCCGATCTACGAGGGCACACGTATCCCGTCGCCGGTGCCGACGATCCTCGCGGTGCCCGAGCGGCTCAGGGCGAACGACGACATCCAGCAGATCAACTTCGGGCCGAACCACCCCTCCACGCACGGTGTGCTCCGCCTGGTCGTCGACCTCGACGGCGAGCTCGTCGTCGGGCTGCGCGCCGTGATCGGCTACCTGCACACCGGCTTCGAGAAGACGATGGAGCAGAAGACGTGGTGGAAGTGCATCACGTACCCCGAGCGCATCGACTACCTCGCGTTCCAGTCGAACGAGCTGGTGTTCGTGCTGGCGATCGAGAAGCTGCTGGCCATGGAGATCCCCGAGAAGGCCACCTGGATGCGCATGTGCCTGCTCGAGCTGAACCGCATCCACTCGCACCTGGTGTGGCTCGGCACCGCCTGCCTGGAGCTCGGCGCGATCTCGATGTTCTGGTACACGTTCCGCGAGCGCGATCAGATCCTCGACCTCTTCGAGATGGTCTGCGGCACGCGCATGCACACGCGCTACTTCCAGGCGGGCGGCCTGGCCGAGGACATCCCGGAGGGCTTCTACGAGGAGGCCTGGAAGCTCGTCGCGCAGATGCCCAAGGGCGTCGACCAGTACGAGGACATGATCGACCAGAACCGCATCTGGCTGGAGCGGACGAAGGGCCTCGGGCTGCTCTCTGCCGAGGACGCGATCGCGCTCGGCCAGTCGGGGCCGGCGCTGCGCGCGTCCGGGGTCGACTGGGACCTCCGCCGCGATCAGCCGTACCTCTTCTACGACCGTGTCTACTTCGACGTGTGCGTGCGCGAGAACGGCGATGTCTGGGATCGCTACAAGGTGCACATGGACGAGATGCGACAGTCCACGCGCATCGTCGCCCAGTGCCTCGAGCAGCTGCAGAAGCTCGACGACGGCGCCCCCTGGATCGCCGACGACCGCAAGGTCGTGCTGCCGCCGCGCGAGGAGCTCCACACCTCGATGGAGTCGCTCATCCACCACTTCAAGATCGTCACCGAGGGCTATCGCGTCCCCGAGGGCGAGGTCTACGTCACGATCGAGTCGGCCCGCGGTGAGATGGGCTGCTACGTCGTCTCGGACGGCGGCGCCAAGCCGTGGCGCGTCAAGTTCCGCGCGCCCTCGTTCGTCGCGCTCCAGGCCACCGCCACCTGCATGAACGACGCGCTGATCGCCGACATGATCGCGATCGCCGGGTCGCTCGACACCGTGATGGGCGAGGTCGACCGGTGACCGCGCTCTACGACGAGATCCAGCAGGTTGCGGCGCAGTATCCACAGCGGCGCTCCGCGGTGATCCCGGCGCTCCGCCTGGCCCAGGAGGCGCACGGCGGCTGGCTGCCGCCCGCTGCGTTCCGCGAGGTCGCCGACGCGCTCGAGCTGACGCCCGCCTACTGCCAGTCGGTCGCGTCGTTCTACGACATGTTCCAGCTGGAGCCCGTCGGCAAACACATGATCGAGGTGTGCACCAACATCTCGTGCGCGCTCGTGGGCGCGCAGGCAACGCTGGAGGCATTCGAAAGCGAGCTCGGCATCCGCGCCGGCGAGACGACCCCCGACGGCGAGTTCACGCTGCGCACGATCGAGTGCCTGGGCGGCTGCGGCTGGGGCACCGTCGTCTCGTGCGACCACCGCTACCGCCACTACGTCAAGCCCGAGGATGCCTCGCGGGTCGTCGAGGAGCTGCGCCATGCCGAGCACTGAGTTCGAGAAGATCGTCCTCGCGGGCGCCGACGACCACGACCTGACCAGGCTCTCCGAGTACGAGCGGGTCGGCGGCTACCAGTCGCTGCGCAAGGCCCTCGGCATGGAGCGCCAGGCCGTGCTCGACGAGCTGCTCGCCGCCGGCCTGCGCGGCCGTGGCGGCGCTGGCTTCCCGATGGGCCGCAAGGCGAGCTTCGTACCGAAGCCCGAGCAGACGACGAAGCCGATCTACCTGACGATCAACGCCGACGAGTCCGAGCCCGGCACCTTCAAGGACCGCGAGATCATGCAGCGCGTGCCTCACCGCCTGATCGAGGGCGCGCTGATCACCGCGTACACGATCGGCTCCAACCACGTCTTCATCTACATCCGTGGCGAGTACCTGAGCGAGTTCGAGATCGTGCGCGCGGCGCTCGCCGAGGCGCGTGACCGCGGCCTCGTCGGGGCGAACGTGCTCGGCTCCGGCTGGAACTGCACGATCGTGCTGCACCGGGGCGCGGGCGCCTACATCTGCGGCGAGGAGACGGCACTGCTGGAGTCGCTCGAGGGCAAGCGCGGCCAGCCGCGCTCGAAGCCGCCGTTCCCGGCGCTTCAGGGCCTCTACGCCTCGCCGACGCTGATCAACAACGTCGAGACGATCGCGACCGTCCCCCCGATCATCGAGAAGGGCGGCGCCTGGTACGCGCAGTTCGGCGTGCCCAACTCGGCTGGCACCCGCGTCTTCTCGCTCTCCGGCAACGTCGCCAACGGCGGCAACTACGAGCTGCCGATGGGCATCTCGCTGCGCGAGCTGATCTACGACATCGGCGGCGGCATCCCCGACGGCCGCAAGCTGAAGGCGATCATCCCGGGCGGCTCGTCGACGCCGGTGCTCACCGCCGACGACATCGACACGGCCCTCGACTTCGACGCGATCGGCGCGGCCGGCTCGATGCTCGGCTCGGGCGCGATCATCGCCATCGACGACCGCGCCTGCATGGTGCAGCTCGCCCTGCGGGTCGCGCAGTTCTACCAGCACGAGTCGTGCGGCAAGTGCACGCCGTGCCGGGAGGGCACCCGCTGGATGGTCAACATCATCGAGAAGGTCGAGACCGGCCACGCGCAGCAGGGTGACCTCGACCTGCTGCTCTCCGTCTGCGACCGGATCCTGGGCAAGTGCCTGTGCCCGCTGGGCGACGCCGCGGCGATGCCGGTCGCGAGCTACGTCGACCGCTTTCGCGAGGAGTTCCAGGCGCACATCGACCAGGGCTGCTGCCCGTTCGGCGATTCGTCGTCGCTCGACCGCATCCTCAGCCCGGTGCAGCAACACGCGCGCCTGCTGCGCGAGCTGGCGGTGATCGCCTGATGGCCGCCGAGCTCGTCACGATCACCATCGACGGCGTAGAGCTGCAGGTGCCGAAGGGCACCAACCTCGTCGAGGCGGCCGCCAGCGGCGGCATCGAGATCCCCGTCTTCTGTTACGAGCCCCGGCTGGGCGCGCCCGTCGGCGCGTGCCGCATGTGCCTGTGCGAGGTCGAGGGCATGCCGAAGCCGCAGGCCGCGTGCACGATGGGCGCCACCGACGGCCTCAAGCTGCACACCGCCGCAACGTCGAAGCAGGCCGCCGACGCGCAGAACGCCACGCTCGAGTTCATCCTCGTCAACCATCCGCTCGACTGCCCGGTGTGCGACAAGGGCGGCGAGTGCCCGCTGCAGGACCTCACCTTCCGCTACGGCCCCGGCAACACCCGGATGACGTTCCCCAAGCGGACGTTCGACAAGCCGATCCCGATCAGCCCGCTGATCGCCCTCGACCGTGAGCGCTGCATCCTCTGCTACCGCTGCACGCGCTTCTCGGAAGGCGTCGCCGAGGACGGCCAGCTGGTCGCCGTCAACCGCGGCGCCAACTCGATGATCGCGACGTTCGAGCAGGAGCCGTACCGCGCGCCCTTCTCGGGCAACGTCGTCGAGCTGTGCCCGGTGGGCGCGCTCACGTCGACGCAGTACCGCTTTCAGGCGCGCCCGTGGGACATCCAGAACGTGCCCTCGGTCTGCGGCCTCTGCCCCGTCGGCTGCAACACCAGCGTCACGATCCGCGAGAACAAGGCCAAGCGCGTGCAGTCGCGCAACCACCCCGAGGTCGACCAGGGCTGGCTCTGCGACAAGGGCCGCTTCTCGTCCGCGCACCTGACAGCGCGCGACCGCATCACCTCTCCGCTGCGCCGCAAGCGCCGCACCGGCATCGAGGAGATCGACTGGGACACCGCCCTCGACGAGGCCGAGGCGCTGATCCGCGGCGCCAATGGCCGCATCGTCACCGCACTCTCGGGCACCGAGACGGTCGAGCTTGCCTACGCGCTGGCCCGCCTGCTGCGCGAGGGCGTCGGCTCCAGCGCCGCCGTGCTGCCCGAGGAGACGAGCGACGCGCTCGACCCGTTCCGGCTGCCGCTGTCGGCGATCGCGCACGCCGAGCTCATCGTCGTCGTCGGTGACGACCCCGTGCTCGAGCGCGCCCCGATCGTCGACCTCTGGCTGCGCCAGGCGCGCCGCGCGGGCGCCCAGGTCGTCACCATCGGCCCGGCCGGCTCGCTGCAGGCCGCCCCCGGCAGCGCTGCCGCCACCTGCGAGCGCCTCGCCGGCGATCGCGACGAGCTGGGCCGGCAGCTCCGCGTCTCCGAGCGCGCGATCCTCATCTGGTCGGGCCCCGGCGGCCACGGCGGCGCCACGCTGGCCGCACTCGCCGCCGACCTCGGCTTCCACGAGCGGCCCGGCTGCGGCGCCTTCCACCTGCCGGCCACGCCCAACGGTCGCGGCGTCGCCGAGGCCTGGGCTGCTGCCTCCGACCGCGAGGACGAGGGCGGCGAGCCGATCGGCCTGCTCATCGTCTCGGGCGACGAGGCGGCCTCCGATCCCAACGTGCGCCACCTGGCCGAGCACGCCGAGCACGTCATCGCGATCACGCTCTTCCACGGCCTCGCCGTGGGCTGGGCCGATCTCGTGCTGCCCGCGACGAGCTACCTCGAGCGCGACGGCTCGCTCGTCAACCTGGAGGGGCGCGTCCAGCGCCTCCGCCGCGCCGTCACCCCGCCGGTGCCCGACGAGATCGCCTGGATCAGCAAGCTGGGCGCGCGCTTCGGCGTCGAGATCTCGCCGCACCCGTCGGTGCTCTTCGAGGAGCTCTCGCCGAAGGTGCTCGGTGGCGTCACCTACGGCGAGACGGGCGACCGCGCTCCGCTCCCGCCGCGCCCGCCGCTCGCTGCCCCCACCGGCGTGGCGCCCGCCCCCGAGCCCGCGCCCGTCGCCGCCGCCGCCGGCAGCTTCCAGCTGGTGCGCTACCGCGCCCTCTTCTCCGGACCGGCCGTCGAGCGCATCCCCGAGCTCCAGTTCCAGCGCCCCGCCGACGAGCTCGAGCTGTCTGCCGAGGACGCTTCGCGCCTGGGCATCGCCGGCGGCGACACCGTCGTCGTCAGCTCCGAGGGCGCGACCGTGACGCTGCGCGCCCGGGTCAACCGGCGTCTGATCGCCGGCGCCGTCCGTGCCGCCGAGGAGCACGTCCGCGACCTCGCCGACATCGTCATCGTGGCGCGGGGAGCCGGCGCCTGATGGACCCCTGGTGGATCGACATCATCAAGGGGTTCCTGATCATCAACCTCGTGCTCGTCGGCTTTGCCTACACCACCTGGGCCGAGCGCAAGCTGCTGAGCCGCATGCAGGGCCGTTACGGCCCCAACCGGGCAGGCCCCTTCGGCCTGCTGCAGCCGATCGCCGACCTGATCAAGCTCGTCCGCAAGGAGAGCTTCTTCCCGATGTCGGCGTCCAACAAGATGTACATCGCCGCGCCGATCATCTCGACAGCCGCGGCGCTGCTCACCTTCAGCGTGATCCCCTTCGGCCCCGGCTGGCACATCTGGAAATGGGATGTCAGCGGCAGCGTGGTCGATGCGCCGATCGCCCTGATCCTCGTCTTCGCGCTCGGCTCGCTGGGCATCTACGGCTTCATCATCGGCGGCTGGGCGTCCGACTCGAAGTACGCCACGCTCGGCGCGATGCGCACCTGCGCGCAGCTCGTCTCCTACGAGGTGTCGCTCGCACTGGCTGTGCTCGGCGTGGTCATCCAGGCGCACTCGCTCAACCTCAACGAGATCGTCCACCAGCAGGGTGAGCAGTTCTGGTTCTTCGGGCCGCAGTTCGTCGGCATGGTGATCTTCTTCCTGGCCGGCACCGCCGAGACGTCGCGCCCGCCGTTCGACCTGCCCGAGGCCGACACCGAGATCGTGGCCGGCTACCACACCGAGTACGGCGGCATGCGCTGGGGCCTCTTCTCGATGGCCGAGTACGTCAACATGATCACGCTGTCGGGGCTCGCCGTGACGCTGTTCTTCGGCGGCTGGCACGGCCCCTGGGATCCGCTCGGGCCGCTCTGGTTTCTGATCAAGCTGGCGGTCGTCGTCTTCATCTTCATCTGGATGCGGGCCGCGCTGCCGCGCCTGCGTTACGACCAGCTGATGCGCTTCGGCTGGAAGGTCCTGCTCCCGGTCGCGACGCTCAACGCGTTCGTGACCGCCCTCGTCGTCGTGGCGGTGAAGTGACATGGCTAACGAACTGATTCCGGCAACCTTCAAGGGCTTCGCGGTGACGTTCCGCGAAATGTTCAAGAAGCCCATCACACAGCAGTACCCGGAGTACAAGCGGCCGGTGTACCCACGCTTCCGCGGCCGCCATCAGCTGCACCTGCACGCGAACGGCCTCGAGAAGTGCGTCGGCTGCTCGCTCTGCGCCGCCGCCTGCCCGTCCGACTGCATCCGCGTCGTCGCCGACGAGAACACGGCGAACAACCGCGTCTCGGCGGGCGAGCGCTACGCGCGCATCTACGAGATCAACCTCAGCCGCTGCATCTTCTGCGGCTACTGCGAGCTCGCCTGCCCGTTCGACGCGATCACGCTCGGCAACGAGTTCGAGATCTCGGAATACTCACGCGACGACCTGATCTACACCAAGGACATGCTGCTCGGCCGCCCGATCAAGGTCGTCCCGGTCGCCGACCCGAACCTGTACGACACCCCCGTGCCCTACTACAAGACCCACTCGTAGCCACGCCGATGCTCGCCTACACCGCCGTCGGGAACGTCTTCGTCTGGATCGTCTGGATCGCAGCTGCCGCCGCGTGCATCGGCACGGGCGTGCTCGTCGTGACGCGGACGAACCCGTTCCACTCGGCGCTGGCCCTGATCGGCAACCTCGGCTCGCTCGCGGTGCTGTACCTGCTGCTGTCGGCCGAGTTCGTGGCGGCGGCACAGATCCTGGTCTACGCGGGCGCCGTGATGGTGATGTTCCTGTTCGTGATCGCGTACCTCGGCGGCAAGGCCGACGCCCCCTGGATCGGCGGGCGCTCCTGGCACCAGGTGGCGGCGGCGCTGGCCGGCATCGCCATCCTCGCCGACGTGCTCGTCGCGATCTCGCTGAGCGCCGGCGGCACCCTCAAGACCGAGGCCGAGGTGACCCGGTCGTTCGGCAGCCCCGAGGAGATCGGCCGGCTCTTCCTGACCGACCACCTGCTGGCCTTCGAGATCACGTCGATCGTGCTGCTGGTGGCCGCCGTCGGCGGCGTCGTGCTCGGTTCACACGCGCGCCGCACCGAGGCCGAGGCCGCCGCCGAGTCCGCGGAGGACGCAGCCTGATGCCGGGCCCCGGGATCGCCGCCTACCTCGGCATCGCCACGTTCCTGTTCGTGACGGGCGCCGTCGGCGTGCTGCTGCGCCGCAGCCCGCTGATCGTGCTGCTGTCGCTCGAGATCATGCTCAACGGGGCGAACCTCGCCCTGATCGCGTTCGCCCGCCACTGGGGCAACGGCGACGGCCAGATCTTCGCGATCTCGGTGATGGCGGTGGCAGCCGCCGAGGTCGTCGTCGGCCTCGGCCTGATCGTCGCGATGGCCCGCAAGAATCTCGACCTCGATGTCGACGACCTCTCGAGCCTGAAGGGATAGGGGAAGAGATGATCGCCGCCGCCTGGATCTGCCTGCTGCTGCCGCTCGCCGGGGCGCTCGCCATCACGCTGGCGGGGAACCTGCTGCCGAAGCGGATCGCGGGCATCCTCGCCACGTCATCGGTGGCAGGCGCCTTCGCCGCCGCCGTGGTTGCCTTCGTGCTGATGCTGGGCGACTCCCCCGGCCAGCGCAGCCACGTCTCGACGGCGTTCACCTGGCTGTCGGCGGGCAGCTTTCACGCGGGGTTCTCGATCCTGCTCGACCCGCTTTCAATGGTGATGATGATGGTCGTCACCGGCGTCGGCTCGCTGATCGTCCTCTACTCGATCGGCTACATGCACGGCGACAACGAGGAGCGGCGGTACTTCGGCTACATGGCGCTGTTCGTCTTTTCGATGCTGCTGCTCGTGCAGGGCGGCAACCTGCTGCTGATGCTCGTCGGCTGGGGCCTCGTCGGCCTGTCCAGCTACCTGCTGATCGGCTTCTGGCACGAGAAGCCGTCGGCGGTGGCAGCTGCGAAGAAGGCGTTCGTGGTGAACGCGATCGGCGACGCGACCTTCGCCGTGGCCGTCATCCTGCTCATCCAGCAGACCGGCCGCATCGACTTCGGCGCGTTCAGCGCGATCTCCCTCGGCAACGGCGGCGTCGTCAACATCGTCGCTCTCGGGCTGCTCGGCGGCGCGATCGCGAAGTCGGCGCAGCTGCCGCTCCACACCTGGCTCCCGGACGCGATGGAGGGCCCGACCCCGGTCTCGGCCCTGATCCATGCCGCGACGATGGTCACCGCCGGCGTCTACCTGATCGCCCGCACCCACAGCGTCTTCGAGCTGGCTCCGCACGTGCAGGACCTCGCAGCCGGCATCGGCGCGGTCACGATCATCGTGGCCGGCCTCGTCGCGCTCGTGCAGACCGACATCAAACGCGTGATCGCGTACTCGACGATGTCGCAGATCGGCTACATGTTCGTCGGCGTCGGCGTCGGCGCGTACGCCTCCGGGATGTTCCACCTGATGACGCACGCCTTCTTCAAGGCGCTCCTGTTCATGGGCGCCGGCATCGTGATCCACGCGCTCGGCGGCGAGCAGGACATCCGCAAGATGGGCGGCCTGCGCCGGCTGATGCCGAAGACGTACGCGATGATGCTGATCGCCAGCCTCGCGCTGATCGGCTTCCCGCTCACCTCCGGCTTCTTCTCGAAGGACGCGATCCTGGCGGGGGCGCTCGCCCGCGGCAACTACGGCGCCGCCCTCTGGATCCTCGGCATGATCGGCGCGCTGCTCACCGGCATCTACACGACGCGGATGTTCATCACCGTCTTCCACGGCGACGCGACCGAGACGGTGACGAGGCACCTCGCGGGCGGCGGCAGCGGCGCGGCCCACAGCGCCGCTACCGCCGCTCACGCGACCGACGCCAACGCGACGGACGACCACGCCGGCCACGCCCGCGCGCACCACGGCGAGGGGCCGCGCACGATGCTGGTGCCGGTCGCGATCCTCGCCGTGCTGGCGCTGATCGGCGGCTTCATCCAGGTCTTCGACTGGTGGACGGGCATGGAGACCTGGCTCGAGTCGGTGACGCCGGCGCTGCACCAGCCGTCGGGCCTGCAGGAGGCCGTGTCGAGCATCGCCGGCCCGCTGATGGGCCTGCTCGGTGTCTACCTCGCCTGGTCGACGTATGGCGCGAAGAAGGACACGGCGCCGCGGCCCTGGGCGCTGCTCGAACGCAAGTTCTACTTCGACGAGCTGTACGACCGGATCGCCTACGGCCCGGCCGCGACGCTCGCGCGCCTCTTCACCCGCGTCGTCGAGGGCCCGCTCGTGATCGGCTCCGGCGATGCCCTCGGGCAGGGCACGCGCGCCCTTGGCGAGCGGCTGCGGCCGCTCCAGAACGGGCTCGTCCGCAGCTACGCGCTGCTGATCGCCGGCAGCTTCGCCGTCATGGCCATCGTCTTCCTGGCGGTCCGCTGATGACCAGCGCGCTGATCCTGCTGCCGCTCGGCGCTGCGCTCGCGATCTGGCTGGCGCCGCTCGACCGCCTCGCCGTCGTCGGCCTCGCGCTCGCCGCCGCCGTTGCCGAGATCGCGCTCTGGATCGCCACCGTGATCCGCTTCGACCTCGACAAGAGCTCGATCCAGTTCTCGCAGCAGGCGTCCTGGTTCAAGGACCTGCACGTCAGCTTCCACGTCGGGCTCTACTCGTATTCGCTGTGGCTCGTCGGCATGACCGTGATCGTGATGGCGGCCGCGATCGCCTACGCCGTCTGGGCCGGGCGCGAGCGGCCACGCGCCTACTTCGGGCTGATGCTCTTCCTGATGGCCGCCGTCGTGGCCGTCTTCGAGGCCCAGGACCTGCTGCTGTTCTACGTCGCCTGGGAGGCGATGCTGATCCCGCTGTACTTCCTCGTCGGCGTGTGGGGCGGGCCGGGCCGGGCGGCTGCGACGTACAAGTTCGTCGTCTACACCATCGCCGGCTCGCTGCTGATGCTCGCGGCGATCGTCGTCTACGGCGTCCAGCAGGGAACCTTCGACATGACGCTGACGAAGGGCTCCGGCAGCATGTGGCTGTTCCTCGGCTTCGCCGCCGCCTTCGCGATCAAGGCGCCGCTGTTCCCGTTCCACGGCTGGCTGCCGCAGGCGTACCGCGAGTCACCGCCCGAGGTGGCGGCGGTGCTGTCGGGCGTCGTCTCGAAGACGGCCGCGTACGGCTTCCTCCGCCTCGGCGTGATCGAGTTCGGCGGGCCGTCGCAGGACGTGCGCAACGTCGTGCTCGCCCTGGCCGCGGCCGGCCTGGTGTACGGCTCCTTGGTGGCGTTCCGCCAGCCCGACCTGCGCGGGATTCTCGCCTACTCGTCGCTGGCGCAGATGGGGCTGATCGTGATGGGCATCTACGCTATCGACCTCGGCGGCCTTAACGGGGCAGTCCTGCAGATGGTCAACCACGGCCTCATCTCGGGTGTGATGTTCCTGCTCGCCGGCATCGTTGAGCGGCGCGCCGGCACCGGCGACGTGGCGCGCCTGGGCGGGATGGCGCGCGGCCGGCCGATCCTCGCCACCACCCTGCTCGTCGGCGGCATGATTGCCCTGGCCGTGCCCGGCTCGACGACTTTCGCAGGCGAGTTCCTGATCCTCGCCGGCGTCTTCTCGTCCGGCTGGGGCTGGACAGCCGTCGGCGCCGTCGCCATCGTGCTCGCCGCCATGTACGCGCTGCGCCTGATCTCGGCCGTGCTGCACGACCGCAAGGGCGAGGCCGTCACCGACAGCGCTCGCGACCTCCGCCTGCCCGAGCTCGCCTTCGTGCTGCCGCTGCTCGCGTGCCTGATCGCCCTGTCGGTATGGCCCGCGGCGATCACGAGCCACTCGTTCGGCAAGGGCTCCGAGCGCTGCCGGCCGCTCGCCAATGTCCTCAAGCTGACCCCGGGGGACTGCCCGTGATCCAGACGCCGCACGTCGACTGGTTCGCCCTGTCGCCGAGCCTCGCCCTGCTGGGTGTGGCCGCAATCGCGCTGCTCGCCGCGGTGCTCGTGCCCGCCGGCCGCCGCAAGGCGTTCTCCGCCACCGTGACGTTCGTCGGCTTCGTCGGCGCGTTCGTGGCCGCCGCCCTCGTCTACGGGCTGTCGCCGGACGCGGCCACAGTCATCTCCGGCTCGCTGGCGCGCGACCGCTGGGGCGCGCTCGCCCAGATCATCCTGGCGGGCGCCGGCGCGCTCGCCGTGCTCACCTCGTACGGGGAGAAGACGAAGGAGCACGTCGCCGAGTACTACGCGCTGCTCGCCGCCGCCGGCGCCGGCATGCTCTTCCTCGCCCAGGCGTCCAACCTGATGACGATCTTCCTGGCGCTCGAATGGTTCTCGCTCTGCCTGTACGTCCTCTGCGCGATCGACATCGAGCGCAAGAGCCGCCTCGAAGCCGGCATGAAGTACCTGATCACCGGCTCGTTCGGCTCGGCGTTCCTGCTGTTCGGCTCGGCGCTGATCTACGGCGCCACCGGCACGCTGCGCCTCGACCTGATCGGCCGCGCCATCGCCGAGCGCGGCCTCTCGGACGATCCGCTGATCGTCACCGGCCTCGCAATGATGCTCGTCGGGCTCGCCTTCAAAGCGTCGCTCGCGCCGTTCCACCAGTGGACGCCCGACGTGTATCAGGGGTCGCCCACGCCGATCGCGGGCTTCATGAGCGCCGCCACCAAGGCCGTCGCGTTCGTCCTGATGATCCGGGTGCTGCAGACCTCGTTCCAGGAGGACGCGCACCTGTGGACGGTGCTGCTGGCCGTGCTCTCGGTGGCGTCGCTCGTCATCGGGAACCTGGCGGCGCTCGTGCAGAAGGACGTGAAGCGGATCCTCGCCTACTCGTCGGTGTCACACGCCGGCTTCATGCTGATGGCGGTCGCCGCGAACAACGCGATCGGTGGGCGGGCTGTCCTCTACTACCTGATCCCGTACGCCGCAATGTCGATCGGCGCCTTCGCCGTGGTCGCCGCGCGCGAGCGGGAGCTGGGCCGCGACGTCTCGGTCGAGGATCTGGCCGGCTACGGCTGGGAGCGGCCCGTGCTGGGGGTCGGCATGTGGATCTTCATGCTCGGCTTCGCCGGGTTCCCGCTGACCGGCGGCTTCATCGGCAAGTTCTACGCTTTCACGGCCGCGTACCGGCACGGCTGGATCTGGCTCGTGATCGTCGGCGCGGTCGCCACCGCAGTGAGCCTCTACTACTACCTCGGCATCGTCCGGCAGCTGTTTTTGCGCTCGCCCGTCGGCGCTGCCGGGCGGCCGCTGGAGGCAGGCGGCTCCCCGCCGCGGGATGCGCTGCTGCAGATCGCCGTGCTCGCGTGCATCGCGGTCACCGTCGGGTCGTTCTTCGGCGTCCAGCCGCTGATCGACCTGGCGCGCAACGCGGCCGGCTCGCTGCCCTTCTAGAGGGCGCGGCGGGCGGCGGGGCTGCGCCGGCGCCGCTGCGAGCGGAGCGACAACGCGCCGAGCATCGCGAACACGGTGAAGGACGCCGCGAGCGCTGCGCCACCGAGCGTGGGCACGGCCCCGTCGTCGAGCGCCGCCGAGCGCACCGACGAGCCGAGCACGGCGAGCACGAGCGCGACCGACCAGAGCAGGGCAACTGTCGCCGGGGCCCCAGCGGCGACCCGCTGATTGCGCGCCTCCAGCCAGTCGCCCGCTGCCCCGAGCGCCGCCACGGCGATGCCGCAGACCGCGATCAGCAGCATGTAGAAGGCGGCGCCATGCGCACCCGCCACGTCACAGACGCCCGCGAGGGCGACGAAGCTGAATCCGACCACGCGTGCGCTCATGTCCGCCCGATTCGACACTGCTCGGGGCAGTCCTTCGCCGCGGTACGCTCCGCGCACCCAAGACCTCCGAGGAGACTCCATGGCAAACGCTCACCTGACGTGGCTCGGCCACGGCACTTTCAAGCTCGAGAGCCCCACCGGCAAAATCATCCTGCTCGACCCCTGGCTCGAGGGGAACCCGAAGAGCCCCGCCAACGCGGAGCCCGACCACGTCGATCTGATCCTCGTCACGCACGGCCATCTTGACCACCTCGGCGACGCAGCCCGGCTCGCGAATGCCCACCAGGCTCCGCTCGTGGCGCCGTGGGAGCTCGGCAACTGGTTCACTGCCCAGGGCGTCGCCACCGCCGTCGGCCACGGCAAGGGGTCACGCAACGCCTACGGCGACATCACGATCTCGCTGACGAACGCCTTCCACTCGAGCTCCACCCCGGACGGCGCCTACGCCGGCGAGCCCTGCGGCTACGTCGTGCGCCTCGAGAACGACTTCACCGTCTACTTCTCGGGCGACACCTGCGTGTTCGGCGACATGGCGCTGATCCGGCGCCTGCACGCCCCCGACGTGGCCGTGCTGGCGATCGGGAACATGTACACCATGGATCCGCTCGAGGCCGGCCTCGCGGCCGAGCTGCTCGGCGTAAAGAAGGTCGTGCCCGCGCACTACGGCACCTTTCCCGCCCTGTCCGGGACGCCCGACGAGCTGCGTGCAGCCGTGCCGGCCGGCGTCGAGGTGGTCGCGCCGGAGCCGGGCGTTCGCGTCGAGCTGTAGGCCATGCGCGCCTCCGCCCGGGTCGCACCCCGCCTCAACGTCTCCACGTTCTCGCTCGCGGCGTGCGACCTGGGGGCGCGCCAGTGGGGGGTCGCGGTCGCCTCGAAGTTCCTGGCCGTGGGGTCGCTCGTGCCGTGGGCGGCTGCCGAGGTCGGCGCGCTCGCGACGCAGGCGTACGGCAACCCGCGCTACGGCTCCGAGGGCCTCGCAATGCTGCAGACGGGACTCGGCGCGGCCGACGTGCTCGAGCGGCTGATCGCCGACGACGCCGACCGGGACGAGCGTCAGGTCGGCATCGTCGACAACACGGGGCAGGCGGCGGCGTTCACCGGGTCGAGCTGCCATGCGTGGGCCGGGCACCGCACCGGAGCGGGGTACGCGGCGCAGGGGAATCTCCTCGCCGGTCCGGCCGTGATCGACGCCCTGGCCGAGACGTTCGTAGCCACGACGGGCCTGCCGTTGGCCGAGCGCCTGCTCGCCTGCCTGGCCGCCGCGCAGGCGGAAGGGGGCGACCGGCGCGGGCAGCAATCCTCGGCGCTGCTCGTGGTCGAGCCCGGTGGCGGCTACGCAGGGCTCTGGGACCGGCTGGTCGACCTGCGCGTCGACGACCATCCGGCGCCGATCGACGAGCTGACCCGCCTCCATCGCATTCATGTGCGCCTTTTCGGCAGGACGCCGCGCGCGGACTGGGTCGCCGTCGACGGGGCGCTCGCGGCCGAGCTGGCGGAGCGCCTGGCCCGGGCCGGCTTCGCGGGGCCGCTCGCTGCTGCGCTGCGGGCCTGGGCGGGGGTCGAGAACCTCGAGGAGCGCCTCGACGGCAGCGAGCGGATCGACCCGGTGGTGCTCGAGGAGCTGCGGCGGGCCTAGGCCCGGCCGGTGGCGCGCCGGTCAGCACGTCGCCCCAGTTCGCCTTCGCCATCGAGATGTCGGTGACGATTGGCGCGCCCTCGCTCGACGGGACCGCGATCGCCAGCGGGTTGGCGAAGCCGAGGGCCTGCATCCGCATCCTCGCGAGCGTCCACCTCCACGCCCCAACGGCAGCCGCTTTACCGGTGCCTTACGGTTTCACGCGCCGGTTTACCGGGCACTTACCTCCTGCTCTCAGTCCACGCATCTCGCGGGTTCAAGCTTGGCTCATCAACTACGGGAGGTCGATAGTCATGCGTCGCCCAATCATCTTTGCTCTTGCCGGACTCACAGCCCTGGGAACAGCGGGAATCGCTCTCGCCCACGGTAATGACAATGACGGTGGCTTCAAGGCCACACCCGTCGCCGCGACCTTCACGGCAGCGCCGGGCAGCAACCAGTCCGTCCGCACGTGTGCCGGCGCGGACGGCAGCTACATCATCACCCGCGGCAGCTGGACCGGGTCGGCCACCAGCTCGAGCGCCCGGCTCTCCGGGCCTCTGAGCATCCGTGGCGAGCTCGGGGTCAACCAGACAACCGGCGCCGGCTGGCTCATCGCCCGCGTGAGCGTCGACAACAACGCCACCGACAACCACAGGGACGCCGGCGGAGAGCTCAACGCCGTCGTCGCAAACGGCAAGCTCACCGGCTTCCTCACGGGCCGTGTCCACGATGAGGGTGCGCTCTTCGCCTCCGTCTCGGCTAGCGTCGGCACCGCCGGCCTGACCGACGGACAGATCGGCGGCGGTGCCATCTCTCCGGCCGCGCTCGTTCTCGACCGTGGCCGCTGTGAGGTCAAGCCCAAGCAGCGCCCGCTCGTCGATGCACGCGGCACCGTCTCCGCCGTCTCGTCGACGGCGATCACGGTGACCAGGTCCAATGGCGAGTCGCTGACCTGCGTGGTCGGCACGGATCTCGCCGCGACGGTCGCGAAGCTCAACGTCGGCGACCAGGCATTCGTCAACTGCGGTCTCGTCGACGGGAGCTACCGACTGCTCAAGGTGCAGTCCCCTGGCCTCGAGCAGAGGCCGGTGGTGAACGAGAAGGGCACCGTCACCGCGATCTCGGCAACCTCGCTCACCGTCAAGGGCAGCGACGACAGCACGACGACCTGCGTCGTCGGTGCCGACTTCACCGCCGCCGCCGCCAGGCTCGCGGTCGGAAGCCAGGTCGCCATCACGTGCGCCTTCGTGGACGGGAGCTACCGCCTCGTCCGGCTCGCGGCGACCAGCCCGAGCGACCGGCCCGTGATCCGGGCCGAGGGCACCATCTCAGCGATCTCGGCGACGTCGCTCACGATCACGAAGGAGCACGGCGAGGCCGTGACCTGCGTCGTCGGCGCCGACTTCGCCACAGCGGTCGCGCGGCTCTCGACCGGCCAGAAGGTCACTGTGACCTGCGGCTTGGTGGACGGCAGCTACCGTCTGCTGTCACTCAACGCGAAGCGCTAAACAGGGTTCGGTGCAACACGGAAGGGCGTCCGCGAGGGCGCCCTTTCGTGTTTCCCGGGGCGGCCGCGGGCCGGGCGGGCCGCCGCTCGCCGGGCGGGCGGGCGGACGGG
>JANXXF010000104.1 GCA_025350775.1 Actinomycetes bacterium | reverse complement strand
ATCCACCGTTTTTCGTGATCGCGGGGCGTTCGTCCGGGCTGTCAGGACGCGCTGGGGCCGTACGGGGCGGGCCGGTGGCCCGTTGCGGAGGCTCCAGCGCGGAGCGCAGCGGCCGGGTGCAGGCCCCGCCGCCGGAGGCGGGGGGCCGAAACCGCGCCGGGGAGCGGCCTGGCAGCCTGGACGAGTTGCAACGCCCGCGAAAAACGGTGGATCCAGGCTCAGACCGGCGACTGGGTGCGGTCGGGTCCGGGATCGACTGTCATCGTCACCTGGCCGCTCTCGCTGGGCAGCTTCATCGCGACCGGCGCCTCGGGGCCGGGGATGGAGTCGCCGAGCCGGGCGACGATCCGCCCCGCCACGACGCGTGCCGGCCAGTCGTGCGACGGCACGACGAACGAGCCGGAGTTGAGCGCCTTGACAACCGCTGCCTTCTCCTCTCGCTTGCGCAGCGAATGGTTGCCGGTCACCTGGGGGTCGTAGTCGCCCATCTGGTACAGCGGCGCGACGATCTGGTCCTGCACGTCGTAGATGACGTCGCCGCAGACGCAGACGATGCCTGCTGCGGTCTCGACGAGGATGTTCATCGAACCCTCGGTGTGGCCACCCGCGTGCTCGAGGCGGACGCCCGGGAACAGCTCGACCGGCCCCGACAGCTCGAGGTCGAGCAGGCGCAGCGCGCCGGGGGTGTGCAGCCGGTCGACGTGGTGCTTGACGTACTCGGCCGGGTACTGCTCGGTCATCAGGCCCGAGACGGAGTGCTCCAGCTCCTTGCGTTGCATGCAGATCGTCGTCGTCATCGGGAAGTGGTCGTCCTGGCCTGCATGGTCGATGTGGTTGTGCGTGTGCAGGATGTAGCGCACGTCCTTCGGCTTGACGCCGTAGCGCGCGAGCTGGTTCTCGATTTTCTGCTCCTCGCTGATCCAGCCCGTCATGCCGAGGCGCTGCATGATCTCGGGGCTGGAGGCGCCGGTGTCGATCAGGATCGGGTCGTCGCCGCCGAGGATCAGCGTGCCCCACGTCTTGGCGAGTGCCTTCTGGCCCATGTTGCGGGCGAGGACGAGGAAGCTCGACTCGAGCTCGATGTCGATCAGGTCGAGGAGCTTGACTTCAAGAGCCATTGCCATTCCCTCCATGTTTGACACGGCGATTCTGCACCATTCAGCTTGCTTAGGCAACCGATTTCCCGGTAGCCGGACAGTGGCTCGCGGTGAGTGCTAGTGTCGCCTCGGTTTCGCCCTTAGAAGCGATAAAGGAGAGCGTCTGCGATGGCAATCGTCGCCAACTCACCGAAGCTGCACGACCTGATCGCTGCCGACGCCGAGGTCGAGCAGATCGTCGGCGGCTGCACCTTCACGGAGGGCCCGCTCTGGAATGCGGCGGGCGGCTTCCTCCTCTTCAGCGACATGCCGGAGGACAAGCGCCGTCGCTGGAGCGAGGCCGGCGGGGTGGAGATCGTGCGCGATCCCGCCAACAAGTGCAACGGCATGACCTATGACGCGCAGGGCAACCTGATCGTCTGCGAGCACGCCACCTCAGCGGTGGTGCGCGAGAACGTGGACGGCACGCGCGAGACGCTCGCCACGCACTGGCAGGGCAAGGAGCTGAACAGCCCCAACGACGTCGTCGTCGCCCCGGACGGGTCCATTTTCTTCTCCGACCCCTGGTACGGCCGCATGCCGGTGTTCGGGGTCGAGCGCGAGCGCGAGCTCGACATCTGCGGCGTCTACCGCATCACCCCCGGCGGCGACCTCCAGCTCGTGACCTCCGACTTCGCCATGCCCAACGGCCTCTGCTTCTCACCCGACGGCACGCTGCTCTACGTCAACGACACCGAGCGCGCCCACATCCGCGTGTTCGCCGTCAACGGCGATGGCTCGATCGGTGCCGGCCGCATGTTCGCGGAAGGCATCGGCACGGGCAGCTTCGAGACCGGCCTCGTCGACGGGATGAAGTGCGACGAGCGCGGCAACATCTGGGTCACCGGGCCGAAAGGCATCTGGGTCTTCGCGCCCGACGGCGAGCACCTCGGCGTCGTCGAGTTCCCCGAGCACACCGGCAACCTCACCTTCGGCGGGCCGGGCTGGAAGACCCTGATCGTCGCCGCCTCGAACGGCGTCTACCGCATTCCGACGAAGGTCGCGGCCCACCGCGAGCCCTACATGGCCTGAGCGGCGCAGCCGCCCGGCGAGAGAGGAGAGCCACAATGGCCAAGTACGACCCGAGGAAGACCGCTCTGATTATCCTCGACCTGCAAAACGACGTGATCCACCCGAAGGGCGCGTTCGCGTCGTCCGGGTCGCCCGCGCACGCGAAGAGCCAGAACGTCGTCGGCAATGTGAAGGCGCTCGCCGCCGCGTTCCGCGCGAAGGGCGCTCCGGTGATCCACATCCACCACCTGCCCGAGACGCGCACGTCGATGCTCAACGCGCCGCTGTTCTCCGGCACTGCGGAGGCGAATGCGTGCGTGCCCGGCTCCTGGGGCGCGGCCGCGGTGGACGGGCTCAAGCCGCAGAAGGGCGACATCGTCGTCGAGAAGCAGCGGATGAGCGGCTTCTACAACACGACGCTCGACACGAAGCTACGCGGCCTCGGCGCCTCGCGGATCGTGATCACCGGGGCCTGGACGAACTTCAGCGTCGAGCACAGCTCTCGGGACGGCGCCGACCTCGGCTACGAGATCACGGTCGTCACCGACGGCACCTCGACGGTGAACGACGAATGGCAGAACGCGGCGCTCAACTACGCGCTCACCAACATCGCCGATCGGATCTCGACCGCCGAGGTGCTGAAGGCGATCGGCGCGCCGGTGCCAGCGCCCAAGGCGTCGGCGAAGACGGCCCCCGCGAAGAAGGCAGCGGCCGCGAAGGCGTCGGCCAAGAAGGCCCGCGCGAAGAAGGCGTCGGCGAAGTAGGCAGGCGCACGGCCGTCTCTGCAGCCGCTCCCGGCCGGCGCCTGCACGCGTGCGGGCCGCCGGGAGCGGGCTGCGGCGCCACCCACGGGTGCGCGGGATGACGCCCCTATACTCGTGACCATGGCCGCTACAGCCGATTCCGCGCGCCTCATGCTGCGCG
>JANXXF010000092.1 GCA_025350775.1 Actinomycetes bacterium | reverse complement strand
GCGTCTCCATGCTCGAGGCGATCGCTCGCTTCGAGGAGCTGCTCGGCCGGACGCTCGCCTGGGAGTACGTCGACGAGCCTCGCCGCGGCGACCACATCTGTTACATCAGCGACCTCTCGCGCTTTCGCGCCGACTACCCCGGCTGGGAGCTGACGTACGGCCTCGAGGCGCTGTTGGCCGAGGTTGCGGGCGTCGCGCCCGGCCGCGGCTGAGCAGGGTCGCAGGGGCGACTGCCTCAATGCTCGGCGGCGGCGCGCAGCAGCGGCGCGATCCCCGTGGCGAAGTGCCCGGAGGTGAGACCCGACTCGACGCGGGCGCGGGCGGCCGCGCCCAGCCGGGCCGCGAGCGCCGGGTCGCCCAGGATGCGGGCGACCGCCTCGCGCAGCGCGGCCGGGTCCTCGGGCGGCACCACGAGCGCCTCGACGCCGTCGCGCACGTAGTCGCGCGTGATCCCGCGGTCGCTGACGACGAGCGGCCGGCCCATCGCCATCGCCTCCAGCAGCGCGGTCAGGCCGCCGCCCTCGGAGCCGTAGCGGTAGCCGTCACGGAACTGCGGGACGACGACGCAGCCGGCCCGCGCGTACGCCTCGCGCAGCTCGCCGATCGGCATGTCGCCGGCGGTGATCGCGGGCGGTAGCTCGAGCCCGGTGACATTGCGCCGGTAGCCGGCGATGTGGGCGCGCACGCCGAGCGGGGTCACCGCCTCCACCAGCGTCGCGTAGTCGCGGGCGAGATCCTTGCCGACGGCGAGCACAGCCGGGTCGGCGGGCGGGGCGCTCGCGCCGCCCGACTCCGGACCTGGCCGCGGCCGGAACCACTCGTGGTCGATGCCGAGCAGCACCGTGTGCACGCGGGCCGGGTCGAGGCCCGCCTGCTCGATCAGCTGCAGCCGCTGCGACTCGCCCAGGCACACCACCGAATGGGCCGCCCCGAGGTTCGCCGCAAGCAGCCGCCGCCGCGCCGTACCGGCCCGCTCGTGGATCAGGCAGAGCCCATAGTTGACGACCACCACCGGCAGCTGCCGTACCCGCGCCACGAGCGGGAAGGCAGCGGCGAGCGGCGTGAAGACGGCGTCCGCGTCGGTCAGCTCGAACGGGAGCAGCACCTCGCGCAGGTTCCAGGCGACGCGGTGCAGTGCCGTGTCGCCCTTCACGCGGCGCGTCAGCCAGGGGTCGTGCAGGAGGCCGTCGATCCCGTGCGGAGCCATGTGGTTCTGGCCGAGCAGCGTCGAGTCGGGCGCCTCGCCGCGCGCAACGGCAGCCGCCAGCTCGGCGCGCGGGTTGGGGAAGACGAAGGCGACGCGCAGGCTCGGCGCACCGGGTTCGGGGAGGGCCACGCGCCGACGATAGCCGCTGCGACGGCCGCTCTATACTCCGCCAGCGATGCGCTCGCGGACAGTCCGCCGATCGGCCACCGCCGGCGGCATCTACTTCTCCGCGGTACTCGGCTTCCTCGGCCAGATCCTCGCTGCCCGCTGGCTGGGCGTCGAGCGGTACGGGCTGCTCGCGATCGTCATGTCGGTCACGGGCTTCGTCCAGTTCCTGTTCGACCTCACCGTCGAGGAGGCCGTCATCAAGTACGGCTTCCGCTACCAGGCAAGCGAGCAGTGGGGCAAGCTCCGGCGGCTGTACGCGCGAGCGCTGCGGATCAAGCTGCTGGGGAGCCTGATCGCGGGCGTCGCGATCGCCGCGATCGCACCGGCGGCCCACGCCGTCTTCGGGCACTCCAGCCTGCTGGTGCCGCTCCTCATCGCAGCCTTCCTGCCGCTCGCTGCGGCGCCCGAGGGGCTCGCGGGGACGTCGCTGCTGTTGAAGTCGCGCTATGACATCCGCTCGTTCTTTCTCGTCGTGAGCATGGGCACGCGCTTCGTCGCACTCGTCATCGGCTCCCGCCTCGGCATCACCGAGACGGTGCTGCTGCTGGTCGTCGCGCAGGCGGTCACTACAGGCCTGATCTCGCTTGCTGGGCTGAGGGTCTTCCGGGGATTCCCGCAGGCGCCCCACGAGCCGCTCGGCGCCGACCGTGCCGAGATCGTGAGCTTCATCAAGCGGTCGGCGATCGCGTCGAGTGTGACCACCTTCCAGGGCGCCATCGCTCCGATCGTGCTCGGCATGGTGTCGAACCCCGTGCAGGTCGGGCTCTACCGGGTCGCGCTCGCGCCGCAGCAGGCGCTCGCCGCGATCAGCTCGCCGGTTCGCCTGATCCTCCTCACCGAGCAGACGCGCGACTGGGAGCGCGGAGACATCCGCACCGTCTTCGCGGGCGTCCGCCGGTTCACGATCGGCGCCGGGCTGCTGATGGTGGTGGCAGTGCCGCCGCTGCTCGTCTTCATGCCCGACCTCGTGCGGCTCGTCTACTCCGACAAGTACGCCGGTGCTGGCAACGCGGCCCGACTGGTGCTCGTGGCCTCGGCGCTGCCGTTCGTGATCGGCTGGTCAAAGTCGCTGCCCGTCTCGATCGGGAGGCCAGGCCTGCGGATCCTGACCCACGGCATCCAGGCGCTCGTGCTGATCCCGCTTACCGCGGTGTTCGGCTTGCTCTGGCAGGCGACCGGGGCGGCTGCCGCCCTCGCTGTCGCGGCGGGTGCCTTCGTCGCCGTCTGGGCGGTGCTGATCGTCCGGCTCAACCGCGAGCATCGCCATGTCCCGCCCGTCCCGCCCGTCCCGCCCGCCGCGCCCGTCCCGCCCGCCGCGCCCGCCGTCACCGAGGAGACCGCATGAGCCGTACCGGCAAGTACGACG
>JANXXF010000086.1 GCA_025350775.1 Actinomycetes bacterium | reverse complement strand
CCCGATCACGATGGCCGACGCGCTCGAGAAGCAGGGGCTGCTGGAGCAGGTGGGCGGCCGGGTGCGCATCGCCGAGCTCTCCGCCCTCACGACCTCGACGGCGAACGCGGCACACCACGCCCGCATCATCCGCGAGATGGCGGTGCTGCGCGGCCTCATCCGCATCGGCCTGCAGATGTCCGACCTCGGCTGGACCCGCCCCGGCGAGACATCCGACCTCGTCGACCGCGCCGAGCAGATGGTGTTCGACCTCGCACAGGGCCGCGTCACCCACGATTTCGACCACATCGAGGACCTGCTGCGCTCCACCTTCGAGCGCATCACCGCGCTCTACGAAGCGGGCGCCGACGTCACCGGCGTCCCGTCCGGCTTCCGCGAGCTCGACCGGCTCACGTCGGGCTTTCAGCCTGGCAACCTGATCATCCTGGCCGCGCGCCCCTCGATGGGGAAGTCGGCGGTGGCGCTGTGCATGGCTGCGAACCTCGCGGTGCGCAACAACACTCCGGTCGGGCTGTTCACCCTGGAGATGTCGAAGTCCGAGGTGACACAGCGCCTGATGTGCAGCGAGGCCAAGGTCGAATCGCAGCGGCTGCGCAATGGCAGCCTGCAGCAGGAGGACTGGTCACGCCTGACCGCCGCCTGCGACAAGCTCTCGAAGGCGCCGATCTACGTCGACGACACCGGCTCGATCACGATGATGGAGCTGCGCTCGAAGGCCCGCCGGCTGAAGTCGCGCGAGCCGGGCCTCGGACTGATCATCGTCGACTACCTGCAGCTGATGACCTCCGGCTCCAACCAGGAGAACCGCGTGCAGGAGGTGTCGCAGATCTCGCGCTCGCTGAAGACGCTGGCGCGCGACCTCGAGGTGCCGATCATCGCGCTCTCGCAGCTCTCCCGCGCCGTCGAGCAGCGCCAGGACAAGCGGCCGATCCTCTCCGACCTGCGCGAGTCCGGCTCGATCGAGCAGGACGCCGACCTCGTCGCGTTCATCTACCGCGACGAGTACTACACCAAGGAGGAGTCCGACCAGCAGGGCATCGCCGAGCTGATCGTCGCGAAGCACCGCAACGGCCCGACCGACACCGTGCGGCTCTCCTTCCTCAAGAAGTACGCGAAGTTCGCGGATCTGGCGGGCGGCTAGGTGGCGATCCCGGCAGAGCGCACGCAGGTGATCAGGATCGGCGCCTCGGCGACCCGCTACGAAAGCTGGTGCGAGCGCTGCCTCGACCAGGCCGAGCCACAGAGCATCGGCGTGCAGTGGCTGCGGGTCGAGGGCGACCTGCCCCTCGCCGCCGACGGCGGTCTGGTGAGCTGCCGCCGCGGCCATCGCATCGCCGTCCGCCGCAGCGGCCGGCTGACCAGCGCCGCCTGAGAGCTCCGAGCCCGGTTGGGGGCAAGTGGCTCCCGCCCCCCGACCTTTCCGGCACACTAGGGGGCATGCCAGCAACCGTCGTCGTCGGCGCGCAGTGGGGCGATGAGGGCAAGGGGAAGATCGTCGATCTCCTCGCCCAGCACGTCGACATCGTCTGCCGCTACCAGGGAGGCCCCAACGCGGGCCACACGATCATCGCCGAGGGCGAGACCTTCAAGTTCCGGCACATGCCGTCCGGGATCCTCTGGGGCAAGGTATGCGTGATCGGCAACGGCTGCGTCGTCGACCCGAAGACGCTGATCGAGGAGCTCGACGACCTCGAGTCGAAGGGCATCTCGACCGACAGCGTGCGCATCTCGACGAACGCGCACCTGATCATGCCGTGGCACGTCGCGATCGACGGCGCCAGCGAGCACCGCCTCGGCAAGCTGCAGATCGGCACGACGCGGCGCGGCATCGGCCCCTGCTACTCCGACAAGATGGCGCGCCTCGGCATCCGCATCCAGGACCTCTTCGACGGCAAGATCCTGCGCCAGAAGATCGAGGTCGCGCTCGCCGAGAAGAACGTCTGGCTGGAGCGCGTCTACGACCACGCGCCGCTCGACCTCGACGAGATCGCCGACAGCTACGAGGAGTACGCGGTGCGGCTCCGCCCCTACATCGCAGACACCTCCCTGCTGGTCGACAACGCCATCAAGGAGGGCAAGGCCGTCCTGATGGAGGGCGCCCAGGGCACGCTGCTCGACGTCGACCACGGCACCTACCCCTTCGTCACCTCGTCGAACCCGGTAGCGGCGAACGCGGCCACCGGCAACGGCATCGGGCCGAACCGCATCGACGCGGTCATGGGCGTCGCCAAGGCGTACGTCACCCGCGTCGGCGAGGGGCCGTTCCCCAGCGAGATCCAGGGGCCCGACCAGGAGCGGATGCGCGAGCTCGGCGGCGAGTACGGCACCGTCACCGGCCGCTCGCGGCGCTGCGGCTGGCTCGACCTGGTCGCGCTGCGCTACGCCGTTCGGGTCAACGGCATCACGACGCTCGCGCTGACCAAGCTCGACGTGCTGTCGGCCTTCGCCGAGGTGCCCGTCTGCACCCATTACCGGCTGCGGGACGGCTCCGTGACACGCGACTTCCCCGCCTTCCAGAGCGACTTCCACCATGCGGAGCCGGTCTTCGAGACGCTGCCGGGCTGGCTGACGCCGCTCGATGATGTCAGCGTCCTCAGTGACCTGCCGGCTGCCGCCCGCAGCTATGTCGAGTTCGTCGAGCGCGAGCTCGAGGTGGAGGTCGTCCTGATCGGCACCGGTGCCGAGCGCGAGCGCGTTCTCGCCACGCGCGCCCCCGAAGCTCTCACTCGGCCGTAATGAGCACTAGCCCGCTGGGCCGGGTCTGTGTGTTTTGCGGAGCCAGTGTCGGCGACCGGCCGGAGTACGCGGAGGCGGCGCGGGCCTTCGGCGCGCTGCTCGCAGCGCGCGGCATCGGCCTCGTCACCGGTGGCGGCTCGGTGGGCCTGATGGGCGTCATCGCCGACGCGGTGCTCGACGCCGGCGGCGAGGCGCTGGGCGTGATCCCGCGGCGGCTCGTCGACCGGGAACTCGGCCACCACGGCATGACGGCCCTCTACGTCGTCGACTCGATGCACGAACGCAAGGCGCTGATGCACGAGCTGTCGGACGCCTTCGTGGCGCTGCCGGGGGGCTACGGCACCCTGGACGAGCTGTTCGAAGCGCTCACCTGGCGCCAGCTCGGGATCCACGGCAAGCCGGTCGGCGTGCTCGACAGCGAGAGCTATTTCCAACCGCTGCTCGCCCTGCTCGACGGCCTCGTCGAGGGCGGCTTCGTCCAGGCGGCGAATCGCGGCGAGCTGCTCGTCGCGGCGGCGCCGGCGGCGCTGCTCGACCTGCTCGAGGCGGCACCGGCCGGCAGGCCCAGGCCCGGCGCGCCGAAGCCGTAGCCGCTACCGGCGCGGCGGCTCCGCGGTGCGCGGCGGCTCCGCGGTGCCACGAGGCCTCGCGGCGCGCAGCCACTCGAGGTCGGCAGGCACGTCTGCGTCGGCGAGCTGCTCCTCGTCGACCGCCACGACGGCGACGGGCAGGCCCTCGAGCGCCCGCCACAGCGAGAGCTCGCCCGCCGCGAGGGCTCGTTCGAGCGCGGGCAGCACCGCGGAGCGGCGGTAGGCGCCCGGTAACGGCCCCGACGGCGGGCGCGCGCCGGCGCTCCCGGCACACGCGGCAGCAAGCCGAAGCAGGAGCGCTGCGTCGACGAGCGGGCAGTCCACCGGCAGGACGACGCACAGGTCGTGGCGCGCGGCCCGCAGCCCGGCGATGACCCCGACGATCGGCGCCCGCAGCGGCGCCGCGTCCTCGACGAGCGCAAACGGCAGCGGCAGCCCGTCAGCGGCCTTGCCGACCACGAGCACCTCGTCGCAGGCCGCCGCCAGCGTGCGCCGGCCGCGCTCGGCGAGCGTCTCGCCCGGGCCCTCGCCGTCCCGGCCGAGCTGCGCCAGCGCCTTCGGGCTGCCGAAGCGGCTGCTCGCGCCACCGACGAGAAGGATGCCGGTGAGCGGCTCCGCGGGCGCCGCGGGCTCCGCGGGCGCCGCCGCCGCCGCCCCTGGCGCCCAGCCGCCGCTCACTCCTCGACCCGCCACGCGGCCGAGTAGACCGTCGTGCGCCCGCCGGCGGTGAAGCCGCACAGGGTGACGCCGCGGTCGCGCGCCAGCTCGACGGCGAGCCCCGACGGCGCGCCGACGGCGACGAGCAGCGGGCACCCCGCGACCGCGGCCTTCTGCACCAGCTCGAACGAGAGCCGACCGCTCACGCACAGCAGCGAGCCGGCGAGCGGCAGCAGCCCCTGGCCGAACGCCCAGCCGACGACCTTGTCGAGCGCGTTGTGCCGGCCGACGTCCTCGCGCACGCACAGCAGGCGGCCGTCGGGAGCGAAGAGCCCCGTCGCGTGCAGCCCGCCGGTGGCGGCGAACCCGGGCTGTGCCTCGCGTAGCAGCGCAGGCAACGAGCCCACCAGCGCAGCGCTCACCTGCAGGTCGCTCACGACCGGCGGCGCGTGCACGGCGACCGCCGCGAGCGCGCCCTTCCCGCACACGCCGCACGACGACGACGTGTAGAAGCTCCGCTGGAGGCGGGCCGGGTCGAAGCCGGGCGCGGCCACCTCGATGGTGTTTGCGGCGAGGTCGGCAGGC
>JANXXF010000061.1 GCA_025350775.1 Actinomycetes bacterium | reverse complement strand
GATGCTCTTCGTGACCGTAACCGCGATGCCTGAGAGGCCGAACACCTTGCCGGCGCCGCCCGCGGACACCTGCTCCTTGACGCGCTCGACGATGTGGTACTTCGTCTCGAGGAAGCCGAACTTGCCACGGCCCGCGGTGAGATTCTTGATGTAATCCGGCAGCGCGTTGGCGAAGTCATTGACCTGGGTCACGAGGGTCGGGATGAAGCTGTAGCCGACTGCCGCGATCATCCCGATCACGCCGAGGTAGACGATGGCGGCGGCCCAGCCGCGCGCCATCCCCACCCTGTTCTGCAGACGATCGACGAGCGGGTTGACGGCCATCGCCAGGAACGCCGCGATCAGCACCCAGGTGATGACGCCGCGCGCGTGCCAGATCAGCCACAGCAGGAGCGCGACCGCGACGACGATGCCGATCGTCTTGAGGATCGTCCTGCCGCGAAATCCGACCACGTGCTCGCCCGCCATGCGCGGAATCATGCCCGCATGGGTGGAGGGCGCGCGGCGCGGGGCGTTCCTGGGCGGCCGGCGACGTGCCGTGCCCGCGCACGCCGGCCGGCCAGCCACCCGCTGCGACGCGGCCCGGCGGCCGCGAGGTACCGTCCCGCTATGACTATCGCCACGATGCACACCAGCAAGGGCGTCATCTCGCTCGAGCTGTACGACGCCGATGCCCCGAAGACGGTCGCCAACTTCGTGGAGCTGGCCGGCAAGGGCTTCTACGACGGCCTTACCTTCCACCGCGTGATCCCCGACTTCATGATCCAGGCCGGCTGCCCTAAGGGCGACGGCACCGGCGACCCCGGCTACAAGTTCGACGACGAGCAGAACCAGCACGGCGTCGTCCGCGGCGTGATCGCCATGGCAAATGCCGGCCCGAACACCAACGGCAGCCAGTTCTTCCTCGTCACCACCGCGGCAGCACCGTGGCTCGACGGCCGCCACACCGTCTTCGGCAAGGTGACGTCCGGCATGGACGTCGTCGACGCGATCGAGAAGGTCGAGACAGGCCGCAACGACCGGCCGGTCACGCCCATCACGATGGACAAGGTCGAGATCGCGGCCTGACCGCCCCGCGCCGTGCGCGGGTGGCGAGGCGACCGGAGCTACGTCGCCCAGCCGCCCGCGAACGGCACGCTCTGCCCCACCAGGAAGCCACACTCGTCGCTGGCGAGGAAGACCGCCAGCGCGGCGTCCTCCTCGGGCCGGCCGAGCCGCTGCGCCGGCACCTCGCGCCGCAGTCGCTCCTGGAACGCCGGCAGCGCCTGCACGTCCGCCGGGAAGTACGTCGGGTTGTCGACGAAGTTCTGCGCGATCAGGTTGACCTGCACGTTGTGCGGCGCCACCTCGGTGCCGACGGCACGGACGTAGGCGATCTGGGCGCCGCGCGCGGCGCTGTAGGTGGAGGCGCGCTTCATGCCGCGCAGCGCCGAGGCGCTGCCCATCACGATCACCTTGCCGGCGCGGCGCTCGACCATCTGCGGCAGCACGGCGCGCACGAGGCGCGGCAGCGGGTCGACGAGCTGCGCGAACACGTCGCGCCACTCCTCGTCGGTGACCGCGGCAGCGGGCGTCGAGGGCGCAGCAATCGCGAGATTGGCGATGAGCACGTCGACGTGGCCGGCCGCGGCGACGAGCGCCGCAGGAGCGGCGGGGTCGAGCAGCGCGTGCTCGTCGGCGATGACGACAGCGCCGTGCTCGGCGAAGCCCGCGCAGAGCGCCGGCCCCATGAAGTCGGCGGCCTGCGTGATCAGAACGCGCTTGCCGCGGAGGCTGTCGCCGATCAGCGCCACCGGGGCGGCCTACGCCTCGACCGCGCGGGCGCTGCCGCGATGGATCACGGGCCGCGCGGGATCGGTCAGCCGGTAGTAGATCGTGGTGAGCACGTGCGCCTCGAACGGCGCCGACAACGCCGCGAAGACGAAGCCGACGACCGCCGCAGCGACCGTGCCCGCGCCGACGGCGAACTGGAGGACGATCGACGGCGCCGTGACGGCGAGGTACATCACGACGATGGTGACGAGCACCGCCGAGGTCTTGCCCTTCACCAGCTCGTTTGACTTGACGCGCGCGGGACCCGAGCGGTTGCCCTCAAGCACGATCAGCGGCACGAACATCGACCAGCGGGCGGCCAGGAACAGGCCCGGCACGATCAACAGCACGATGCCGATGCCCACCCCCACCCCGTAGACGATCGAGCCGACGACGAGCGACGGGAAGACGGCGCCGGCACGGTCGTAGAGCGCGCGCACGCTCTCCTGCGGCCGCCCCTCGTGGACGTTGCGCACCGCCTCGACGAGCATGCCTTGCACGAACACCTGCCCGATCAGCCCCAGCACGAGGATGGCGAAGGCCGGCCCGGCGCCGCCGCTCCGCCCCGCCAGATAGCTGGCCACGCCGACGATCGCGAAGACGACGGCGGCCACCGACACGCCGCGCTGCCACAGCAGCCGGTAGAGCGCCCACGCATCCCTGAAGATCGGCCCGATCGAGATCACCGTCCACTTCTATCAGGTGGCTCCCGCGCGCCGCCCGCGGCCACGCCGCGTCGTCAGCCGCGCAGCACCTCGTACGTCTTCGGCTCGAAGCTCTCGACGAGCTCCTGCAGCCGCGCGACGCGCTCCGCGTAGCCGGGCCGCGTGCGCCAGGCGCGCACCGCCGCGATGCTCCCCCACTTCCCGAAGCTGACGAACGCGCTCGGGTCGTCGGCGTCGCGCAGCAGCCGCACCTGCCCGACGAGGCCCTCGATCTGGCTCCACGACGACCAGTCCTCCCAGCGCCGCACGAACTCCTCCTCCATCCCCGGACGGACATGCCAGGTCGTGTAGGTCAGGAACTCGTTCATCGGACGCACCCCCGGTGGAAGAAGGGTGGACGCAGCCGACGCGACGTCGTGGGCCGATCGCCGTGCCGTCGGAGCGCCCCGTGCAGCGGAGCATGCCACCTTCTGGAACCTCATGCGAGCCGGCGTACGTGCCGGTGACGTCGTCCTCGTCGCCGGGGCCGGCCCGATCGGCTCGATCGTCGCGCTGGCGTACGAGGTCGTGGGCGCCGCCCAGGTGATCGTCTCCGAGCCCAACCCGGGCCGCCGCTCACGCGTCGAACGGCTCGGTGTCGGCCGGGCCGGCGCGGCAGCCGAAGCGGCTGCGACACGCGTTCGTCAGGTCAGCTGCTCGACGAGCAGCAGCACGGCGATCCCGATCAGGCCGGCCCCGGCGAGTTGCTCGAGGCGGTCGCGGCTGCGCTCGCCGAGCCTCGCGCCGAGACGCAGCCCGACCTGCGCAACGACAAAGGCCTGCGCACCGATGAGGGCGACCGCCAGCCACAGCGAGAGACCGAGCAGCCCGATCGTGAAGCCCATCGCCAGCTCGTCGAGGCTGATCCCGAAGCCGAGAGCGAGGAGCGCGAGGCCGTGCCGGCGCGACAGGTCACCGACGCGGCCTGCCTCGTCGTCGCCGTCGGCGACGAGCATCCACAGTCCGAGCCCGGCGAGCACGGCGATTGCGACGGCATCGCCAGCACCTCCGATCGCGTTGCCGAGCCCGCGCCCGAGCAGCAGCCCGACGACCGGGATCGTCGCCTCGAAGCCCGCCAGCACGAGGCTGGCTCGCAGCCGCTCGCGCCGCCCGGTGACGCGCAGCCCGAGCGCCGCCGACACGGCGAACGTGTCGAGGCCGAGCGGGAGGACGAGGAGAATCAGCTTCAGCATCGCGCTGGCGTTCTATCGCACCGTCGGCGGGGCGCGACCGGTCCCGTTGACCGTCCGCGCCCCGCCGTGCCCGCGGCCCGGGCTACCCGGCTGCGGTCGGCGGCGCCGAGGGAGCCCGACCCGGCGCCGCCGGCCTCGACGAGCGGCGCACGAGAGCGGCGGCGACGCCGGCGACCGCGAGGTGGAGTGCGATCAGCGCCGCAGCGATCGCGGCAACCGACGGACGCGACTCGGCGATCTGGTGCGCCAGCTCCCGACCGTCCGCAGCGGCGAAGACCAGCCCGAAGGCGGCGGTTGCCAGCCAGACGGGCCGACGCCGGACGAACCAGCAGCCGGCGGCCAGCAGGATCGCCGCGAGGACGGCGGCGACCGTCAGCCCGATCGACTCCGGATCCACCCCGAGCAGCTTCTCCGACGTATCGCGGTGCGGCGCCTCGCCGGCGACGACCGGCTTCTCGCCCACGGCGGGTGCCGGGGCGCCGCCGGACTCGGCCTCCTTCTGCGCGGGCGTCTCCGCCGACCCGCTCTCGTGGGCCGCTGCGGCGGCGGGTGCTGCCGCGGCTTCGCTGTGACGCTGGCTGCGCTCGATCGCGCCGCCGATCGCAAAGAGGACGGCCGAGACGATCAGCAGCGTCGAGAGGATCACGCCGAGGCGTGCCACGTGTGCAGACATGTGCTCTCCTTACGGGTAGATGAACGGCCCACCGGGCGCCGGACGGGCGCCGCGGGGTCAGCTACGCCGGGAGAAGGGGCGGGCCACGCTCGCCGTAGCCGAGGGCGAGCGCCACGCAGGGGCGACGCTCGTCCGTGGCCCGAGCCGGCCGTGGGAGGAACAGCACAGAGATCGCGGCCGGGCGTGGCGGCTGCAGCAGCAGGCGCACGATCCGGCTTGCGCCACGCCAGAGAGCGCTCGCGACGAGATAGCAGGCGGCGGCGAACGGCAGCTGCAGCGAGAGGCCGAGCAGCAGCCGCCGGAGCGCCGCCGCGTCGAGCGCCGACAGCTCGTGGCGGAGGGCCCGCTCCGCGAGCTCCTGGCCGACGAAGGCGAGCGGGGCGAGCGTCAGGAAGAGACGGGCCGAGCAGCGCGTGAGCGGACGGCGGAGGAAGAGCCGCGCGACCGCGAGGGCCAACGCGAGCGCGGCGAGGCTCGCGCCGGCCGCGATCAGGAGCGACAGCGGGAGGCCGCCGACCGCGGTCGCGCGCCGGAGCTCGAGGGCCTCATGCCCCGGTTGCTCACCGGCCGGCCCGGCACACACGGCGGCCGTGCGGCGGGCGAGCAGCGATCCGGCAAGCACGATCGGCAGGACGAGCAGCCACGGGAGCCGGGCCCCGCCGATCGGCCCGAGGCCCCGGCGAGAGCGCATCCTGCTCAGCCCGCCTTGCCGGTCGCAATGCCCCGGAGGAAGGCAGCGAAGCCGCGGAGCCCGCTGGCCGCGGCCTTCGCCGTCGCGGCGGCCTGCGGGGTCGCCATGAAGTCCGGGAACACGAACGAGCCCGTCGTCGGCGCAAGGATCTGTGCCTGAACCGGGCCGAGCTCCGCCGGGGTCAGCTTGAACTGCCCGAAGAGGCCGGTCAGCTCGGCCGAAATCCCGCTACGGCCCTTCGAGACCGCGGCCACGAGCGGAGCCGGCATGGTGAATGAGCCGCCGACCGCGCGGGCGGCCGCGACGAGCGCGGCGGCGAGGGCCGGCTGCGCGGCCGTCAGCTCGGCCGCCGTCTGGGCGAGCGCCGCACCGGCGGCAGCCTGCGTCGCCTCGGCCCTCGCGTTTCGCGCTTTGTAGGCGCCCTGGACGCGCTCGAACGTCGTGAGCAGCGCCGCGTTGACGTTGCGCAGCCGCAGCGCGTTCGTGAGGAGCGCATTCGCGGCGCTGACGACAGGCGCAGGCGCGTCTGCCGTGAGCGACGGCGGCAGCGAGACGGCGCCCTGCGCTGCCGTCGCCACGATCTGGAAGTCCGAGCGCGGCGGGTCGGCGGCCTGCCAGCCCTGGTAGAGCGCCGCCACGTTGAACGTGATCGCCGAGACATCGCCGACGATCGCGACCACCGCGAACCCCTTCTTGAACGCAGCCGTGCCCAGCCCGACCTTCGTGAGGCCGACCTTGCCAAGAATCACCTCGACGAACGTGTCCTTCTCCTTCAGCCCGGCAGTTGCCTTGACGGCGTCCTTGAAGTACGGGATGAACGCGAACAGGCCGCCGTCCTTCGCAGTCTGGAGGTTCTCCCGGGAGAGCTCGCCCATGACCCGCTTGTAGAGCATCGCCGGGTCCTCCGACGTGTTGACGAGGTGCGGGATCAGCTTCGGCGACACGAGCGTGTGCGTCGGCGCCGCCGGCCGCTGGTCGGTGCAGGTGGCCGCAGGGCCGTCGCCGGTCTCGGTGCCGAGGAACGTGGCGGTGCATACGAAGGGCAGGGCCGTGATCGTGACCGTGACCGTCCCGGGATGTCCCTGCGGGCCCGTCTTCGTGTGGTCGCAGCCGTCCTGGTCGCCGTGGTGCCACACCGCTGAGGCCGGGTTGAGGTCGACCTGCGCGAAGGTGTCGCAGCCACGATCGACGAACGGCGGCTTGAGGCTCCACTCGTAGCGGACGCTCGTCCCCGCCGGCACGCCGACCTCGATCGTGTAGAAGGTCGCGAAGGCCGACTGGACGAAGTTGGCATGCATCGGCGCGACCTTCGGCGCCGTCGGTGGCGTTGCCGCCGAGGCGACCCCCACTCCACCGCTCGCGATGCAGCCAGCCGTCAGAGCGCCGAGCACCGCTACACGAGCAGACGGGAAGCGCATGCCGGTGATCCTAGACGGTATACGTCCGAACGTACAGGGTCGTGTTTCGACGCGGCCTCGCCCGCGCTGCCCTATCCGGCGAGCAGTTCGCGCACGCAGTCGCCGATGAAGGCGGCCTGCTCGGGGAAGCCGCCCGCGCACGAGTAGTGGCCGAAGATGCCGGGGATCACGCGCACCTCGGCGTTCGGCAGCTGCTGTGCCTCCCAGCGGTTGTCGGCGGGCGGGAAGTAGAGGTCGGTCTCGGCCGGCAGGATGAGGGCGCGGGCCGTGATCCTGCCGAGCGCAAGCGCGCGGTCGCCGCCGCAGCCGGGCGTGTCGCCGATGTCGGCGTGGTACCACGTCTCGAGCTGCGAGAGCAGGTCGTTGGCGTCGCGGCTGAGCATGTAGCCCTCCCAGAAGCCGACGAGGAAGTCCTCGAGCGACGAGAAGCCGAGCTCGAGGTACGCGCGCTGCCAGTAGAACTGCTGCGACAGGCCCCAGCCCGCGTAGACGCGGCCGAAGTGGCGCAGCCCCTGCTCGGGGTTGCGGTCGTAGCTGCCTCCCGCCCACGCCGGGTCGAGCTGGATGGCGCCGCGCAGGCCCTCCAGGAACACCTGGTTGTGCTCGCTCGTGGAGGCCGCCCCGCAGAAGGGCAGGATCCGCTTCACCATATCCGGGTAGGCGGCGCCCCACTGGAACGCCTGCAGCGCGCCCATCGAGCCGCCCAGCACGCACTCGACCGTCTCGATCCCGAACACCTCCGTCACCAGGCGGTGCTGCGCCTGCACGTTGTCGAGCACCGTGACCAGCGGGAAGTAGCCGGCACCGTGCGGCAGGCCGGTCGTGGACGGCGAGCTCGAGAGGCCCATCCCGAAGAGGTTCGGCACGATCACGAAATAGCGGTCGGTGTCGAGCGGGCGGCCCGGCCCGATCAGCCACTCCAGGTCGACGTGTGTGCCGCTGTACCAGGTGGAAAACACGATGGCGTTGTCGCGCGCCGCGCTCAGGCGGCCGTACGTCTTGTAGGCGAGACGCGCGCCGCGCAGCGTGCGGCCGCGCTGCAGCACCACGTCACCGAGCTCGAACAGCTCGTAGTCGCCTGCGGCGGCGATCTGGGCCGGGGTGAGCGCCGGGGCCGGCGCCTGCTCGCTGCTGTCGCTCGTCGTCATCATCCTCCAAGCATCGCGGGAAAGCCGTCGGCGCGCAGGTCAGTGCCGACGGCGTCCTCCAGCAGCTTGACGACCTTCGTCATCCAGGCGTCGCCGCCGTACTCCGACTTCGCGCGGAGAAACGTCTGGCGCGTGACGCTCGCCAGGTCGAGTGGCACGCCGAGCTCCTGGCCCAGCGCGTCGATGAAGCCGAAGTCCTTGAGCGCGAGCTCGAGCGTGAAGCCGATGTTGTACGAGCCGTTGAGGATCAGCTGACCGTTGGTCTCGTGGATCACGCTGTTGCCCGACGAGGCGCGGATGATCTCGTACGCCTGTGCCAGGTCGATGCCACCCTGTTTCGCCAGCATCAACGCCTCGCCGCAGGCCACCAGGTGGACGAACGCCAGCATGTTCGTGATCAGCTTGATCACCGTCGCCTTGCCGAGCTCGCCGACGTGGAACACGGGGTTGCCGATTGCCTCGAGCACCGGGCGCTGCGCC
>JANXXF010000030.1 GCA_025350775.1 Actinomycetes bacterium | reverse complement strand
AGCTCGTAGAGGATCTCCTCCATCTCGAAGGCGGCCATGATCGTCTCGATCAGGACGGTCGCCCGGATCGAGCCGACGGGCAGGCCGAGGCGCTGCTCGGCGAACAGGAACACGTCGTTCCAGAGGCGTGCCTCGAGGTGGCTTTCCAGCTTGGGCAGGTAGAAGAACGGGCCCTCGCCGCGCGCGAGCTGCTCGGCGGCGTTGTGGAAGACGACGAGCCCGAAGTCGAACAGGCTGCCCGAGATCGGCCGGCCGTCGACGAGCAGGTGGCGCTCCACCATGTGCCAGCCGCGCGGCCGGATGAGCAGGGTCGCGATCTCGTCGTTCAGCCGGTAGCTCTTCTCGCCGGTATCGAGTGTGATCGTGCGGCGCACCGCGTCCATCACGTTGACCTGGCCGTCGATCGCGTTCGCCCAGGTGGGGGCGTTCGAGTCCTCGAAGTCGGCCATGAACATGCGCGCGCCCGAGTTGAGCGCGTTGATCATCATCTTGCGCTCCACCGGGCCGGTGATCTCGCAGCGGCGGTCGAGCAGGGCGGGCGGCGGCGGCGAGACCTGCCAGTCGCCCTCGCGGATCGCCTTCGTCTCGGGCAGGAAGTCGGGCAGCTCGCCGGCGTCGAGCCGGGCTTGCCGCTCGTGCCGCCGCTGGAGGAGCGCCTCGCGCTCGCCGCCGAACGTGCGCTGCAGGTCGGCTAGGAACGCGAGGGCCTCCGGCGTCAGCACGCGCTCGCACGCCGGGGTGACCGGCCCGGCGAGCTCGACTCCTCGGGGCAGGGTTAGCCGCAGCGGGCTCACTGCCCGACTCCCGCGCCCTCGAACTGCGCCTCCTCGGTGGAGCCCTTCAGCGCGAGCGTCGAGCTCTGGCCGGAGGTGATCGTCTCGAGCACGTTGTCAAAGTAGCCGGCGCCGACCTCGCGCTGGTGGCGCGTGGCGGTGTAACCGCTCTTCTCCATGGCGAACTCGTGCTCCTGGAGCTTGACGTAGGCGGTCATGCCCTCGGTGGCGTAGCCCTGGGCCAGCTCGAACATGCTGGCGTTGAGCGAGTGGAAGCCGGCGAGCGTAATGAACTGGAACTTGTAGCCCAGCTCGCCCAGCGTCGACTGGAACTTCGCGATCGTGGCGTCGTCGAGGTGGCGCTTCCAGTTGAACGACGGCGAGCAGTTGTACGAGAGCATCTTGCCGGGGAACTGCTCGTGGATCGCGGCGGCGAACTCGCGCGCCTCGCCGAGGTCCGGCGTGGAGGTCTCGAGCCAGATCAGGTCGCAGTACGGCGCGTAAGCGAGGCCGCGGGAGATGCCCGCCTCGAGGCCGTCGCGGACACGGAAGAAGCCCTCGGCGGTGCGTTCGCCCGTGACGAACGGCTTGTCGTTGTCGTCGACGTCGCTCGTCAGCAGGCTGGCGCTGTGGGCGTCGGTGCGGGCAACGAGCACGGTCGGGATGCCCGCGACGTCGGCTGCGAGGCGCGCGGCGACGAGGTTGCGGATGGCCTGGCTGGTCGGCACGAGCACCTTGCCGCCGAGGTGGCCGCACTTCTTCTCGGCCGCGAGCTGATCCTCGAAGTGGACGCCCGCGGCTCCCGCCTCGATGAAGGCGCGCATGATCTCGTACGCGTTGAGCGCCCCGCCGAAGCCGGCCTCGGCGTCGGCGACGATCGGCGCCAGCCAGTAGGTGCCGTTGTCGGTGCCCTCGGCGTGGTCGATCTGGTCGGCGCGCAGCAGCGCGTTGTTGATGCGCTTGACCAGCGCCGGCGCCGAGTTGGCCGGGTAGAGGCTCTGATCGGGGTAGGTGGCCCCGGCGAGGTTCGCGTCGGCCGCGACCTGCCAGCCGGAGAGGTAGATGGCCTTGAGGCCGGCCTTCACCATCTGCGTGGCCTGACCGCCGGTGAGGGCGCCGAGGGCGTGCACGTAGTCCTCGCTGTGGAGGAGCTGCCAGAGACGCTCGGCGCCGAGCCGGGCTACCGAGTGCTCGACGTGGACGGAGCCACGGAGCCGGAGGACGTCCTCGGCGCTGTACGGGCGCTCGATGCCGCTCCAGCGCTCGTCTGCTGCCCACTCATCGGCGATCCGGCGTGCTTCGGTCATTCGTTTCCTCCAGGAGTCGTTGCTGAACGGTGACTGTCTGCATCCAGTTTCGGATCCCAGTTCCATCATGTCCAATCGTATTTTCCAGGCCTGCCATCAGAAACATCTATGCTTTAGGCGTGCAGCTGGCACAGCTCGAAGCTCTGGTGGCAGCCGCCCGGACGGGAAGCATCAGCCAGGCCGCGGCCAGCCTGTTCGTCACGCAGCCCGCGCTGACGGCTCGGATCCAGAACCTCGAACGCGATGTCGGCGTCCAGCTGCTCGTGCGCGGCCGCCACGGAGCGCGCCTGACCGAGGCCGGGCGGGCCTTCCTGCCGTTCGCCCAGCGGGCCCTCGACGCCGTCGCCGACGGCCGCCTGCTGCTGGCCGAGGTCGAGCACGGCGCCACCGGCCAGCTCGCGATCGGCGGTGCGCCCGCGGTCTCGACATACGTGCTGCCGGCCGTCCTCGAGCGGTTCCACGCCCTCTACCCGGGAGTCCAGCTGATCGTGCGCACCGGCCACTCCGAGGAGATCCTCGAGCTCGTGCTGCGCGAGCAGGTGCAGGTCGGCCTCGTCCGCGACCTCCAGCATCCCGACATCACGGCGATCCCGCTTTACGACGACGAGCTGGTGCTGGTGACGCCGCCCCGGCACCCGTTCGCCGGCCGCGACGAGGTCGGCCTCGCCGAGATCGCCGAAGACGACCTGGTGATGTTCGACCGCACGTCGAGCTACCACGAGCTGACGAGCGCTCTCTTTCGCGGCGCCGGCGTTCTCCCGCGCGCGCAGATGGAGCTCGACAACATCGAGTCGGCGAAGAAGATGGTGCAGCAGGGCCTCGGGGTGGCGCTGCTGCCCCTGATCGCCGTCGCCGACGAGTTCGCCGCGGGGACGCTGGGCACGGCGCGCATCGCCGGGACGCCGCCGCTGGCCCGGCGTGTCGTTGCGATCCGCCGCCGCGACGCCGGTTCGGCCACGGGCATCGTCGCCGCGCTGCTCGCCGTCCTGCCGCGGCCGGCGGCGTCGGTGGCGCCCCCTGACGTAGAGTCCGCCGGGTGAGCCTGCCCCGGGACTTCGTGCGCGCGGTCGAGGCGGCGCTGCCGTCCGACGCGATCATCCGCGAGCGCGAGCAGCTGCTCACGTACGAGTGCGACGGCCTCACCGGCCACCGCGCGCTGCCGTCGCTGGTCGTGCTGCCGCAGGACACGCCACAGGTGCAGGCGGTCGTGCGGGCCTGCGCCGCGCATGGCATACCGTTCGTCGCGCGTGGTGCCGGCACCGGCCTCTCGGGCGGCGCCCTGCCGGTGGTGGGTGGCATCGTCATCTCGCTCGCACGGATGAAGCGGGTGCTCGAAATCGACTGGGCCAGCGGCCGCATCGTCGTCGAGCCGGGCATCACCAACCTCGGCGTCACCGAGGCGGTCGCCGCCGAGGGCTTCTACTACGCGCCCGACCCGTCGAGCCAGCAGGTGTGCTCGATCGGCGGCAACGTCGCCGAGAACTCCGGCGGCGCGCACTGCCTCAAGCACGGCTTCACGGTCAATCATGTGACGGGCCTCGAGCTGGTGCTGCCGGACGGCGAGCTGGTCGAGCTCGGCGGCAAGGGGCTCGACCCGGCGGGGCTCGACCTGCTCGCCGTCGTCGTCGGCTCCGAGGGCACACTCGGCATCGCGACGAAGGTGACGCTGCGCATCCTCCGCCGCCCCGAGGCAGTGCTCACGCTGCTCGCCGGCTTTGCGACAACGGATGCGGCCGGCCGCGCGGTGTCAGAGGTGATTGCGGCGGGCATCCTGCCGTCGGCGATCGAGATGATGGACGCGCTGACGATCGAGGCGGCCGAGGCGGCGGTGCAGGCCAACTACCCGACCGGCGTCGGTGCCGTGCTGATCGTCGAGCTCGACGGCGTCGCGGCGCAGGTCGAGGAGGATCGGGCCCGGGTCGAGGAGATCTGCCGCTCCTGCGGGGCGAGCGAGCTGCGCGCGGCCGCCGACGAGGCCGACCGCGCCCGCCTGTGGCGTGGGCGGAAGGCGGCGTTCGCGGCGATGGGCCGGGTCAGCCCGAGCTACTACGTGCAGGACGGCGTCGTGCCGCGCACGAAGCTGCCGCTGATCCTGCGTCGCATCGCCGAGCTCGAGGCCGAGTACGGGCTGCGCGTCGGCAACGTCTTCCATGCGGGCGACGGCAACCTGCATCCGCTGGTCTGCTACGACCACCGTGTGCCCGGCGAGCTGGAGCGCGCCCGCGAGGTGGCCGAGAAGATCCTGTTCGCGTGCGTCGAGGCCGGCGGCTCGATCACCGGCGAGCACGGCGTCGGCGTGGACAAGGCCTGCTCGATGCCGCTGCTCTTCAGCGAGCGCGATCTCGACGCGATGAACCGGGTGCGCCGCGCCTTCGACCCGGCGTCCCTCTCCAACCCCGGCAAGGTGCTGCCGACGCCGCGTCTCTGCGGCGAGGTGCCCGGCCCGTACCGCGCCCACCCGATCGAGGTCGCCGGGCTGGCGGAGCGCCTGTGACCGCTGCGGCGCCCGCACCGCTGCTCGTCCAGCCCGCCACGACCGAGGAGGCGGCCGAGGCCCTGCGCGCCGCCGGCGCCGCCGGCCGCACTGTCTCGATCGGCCGCGATGGCGGCGACATCACCCTCTCGACCGCGGGCCTCACGCGGATCCTCGAGCACGAGCCCGGCGACCTGATCGTGATCGTCGAGGCGGGCCTCCGGCTGTCCGCGCTGGCCGAGCACCTGGCGCCGCACGGCCAGCTGCTCGCGCTCGACCCGCCGGGCGACCCGACCGTCGGCGCCTGCCTCGCCGCCAACCTCTCGGGGCCGCGTCGCCACCGCTACGGCGCGCCGCGCGACCTCGTGCTGGGCGCGACCCTCGTGCTTGCCGACGGCACCGTCGCCTCATCGGGCGGCAAGGTCGTCAAAAACGTGGCCGGCTTCGACCTGGCCAAGCTCGTCTGCGGCTCGGAGGGCCGGCTCGCCCTGATCACCCGCGTCTGCCTGCGCCTCCATCCGCGGCCGGCCGCCGTGCGTACCGTCGTCGTGCCGCTCGAGGACGCCGCCCACGCGGCGCGCCTCGCCGCTGCCGTCCTCCGCTCGACGCTGGCGCCGAGCGCCGTCGACGTCCACTGGCCCGACCGGCTCGCTCTGCTCTTCGAGGGCTCCGAGCGCGCGGTCGCCGACCAGGTCGCCGTCGCCGCCGCGCTGCTCGGCGCGACCGAGGCCGGCAGCGACGTCTGGAGCGAGGCCGGCGGCCGCCAGCTCGCGTCACGTGGCCGCGTCTCGTTCGCCCCGGGCGAGCTGGCGGCCCTGCTGGCGCTGTGGCCCCGCGCCGTCGTGCGCGCCGGCGCCGGCGCCGGCTACGTCCCTGACCCCGTGGCCGACCCCCGGCCGGACGGCGTGCGCGCCCTCGA
>JANXXF010000013.1 GCA_025350775.1 Actinomycetes bacterium | reverse complement strand
CAGCATCATGTCCATCGCCGAGTCGAGATCGGGGTAGGCGAGGAGCTTCTTGCCGTTCTCGTCGACCGCGGCCTTGAAGTGGCTGCCGTCGAGGTAGTACGTGTTGTCGGCCTCGCCGCTGAGCATCAGCTGGAGCCGCGTCGCCGAATCCGGGATCGCCCGGATCACGACGGTGTCGAAGTACATCTTGCTGGCGTTCCAGAAGTTCGGGTTCTTCTTCAGCTGCAGGCTCTGGCCGGGCGTGAACGAGTCGACGTAGTACGGCCCGAACGTCGCCGAGTTCGTCGCCATCCAGTCCTTGGCCCACGGGTCGGTGGCGGTGGCGTGCTTCTTGGCCTCGGCCGAGTCGTAGATCGTCAGGCTGTACCAGAGCGTCGCAGCGAGCGTCATCGGGCCCGGGCGCGTGACGTTGAGCCGGACGGTGAGCGGGTCGATCACTGTGACGAGGTTCTTGGTGTCGAGGTTGCCGACCGAGAAGAGGAAGCGGGAGACGCCGTCGAGCGCGTTCGCCCGGTCGTAGCTCCACTTCACGTCGTCGGCCGTCATTGTGTTGCCGGCCGGGCTCTTGACGTTCTCACGGAGCTTGAACGTCCAGCTGCCGCTGGCGTCGCGCGTCCACGAGGTGGCCACGAACGGGTCGACCGCGTACGAGCCGGGGAGCGCCTTGGCACCCTGGGGCAGGCCCTTGCCACGCACGAGCGGGCTCGTGAACGTCGGCAGGTTGTCCGAGCTCGGACGGTTCTGGTAGTTCGTCGGATCGACGGAGGTCGGGAGGCCCGCGACGACCTTGACGAAGGTCTTGGCAGCGGTGGCCTTGCCGGACGCCGCAGTGGCAGTCCCGGCCGCTGCGACGAGCGCAGCCGCGAGAACGCCTACCGCCAGCGCGGCGAACCAGCTTTGCCGCACATAAGTACGCACTCTAAATCCTCCTTGTTCGCCCCCACCTGGGATGGTGGAAATCCGAGTCTAGACCACTCGCCGTACGCCGTCACGGCGGCTGGCGATATCGCTTTCGCGATCAGTAGCCGCCGGTGTCGAGAAAGCAGGCGACCTCCTCGGCCAGCCCTGCCGGATCGGCGGGCACGACGCGCGCGACCGCGTCCGGTGCCAGGCGCGCCGCCTCCTCCGAGTACGCCCCGAGCACGTCGTGCTCCGTTGCGCAGATGAGCGTGCGCGCGGCGACGTGCAGCAGCCGGTCACGCGTGGGGTAGCCCAGCGCGACGCGGTAGGCGAGCGCGTACGTCTCGCCGCTCTTCAGCACCTCGACGACGTCGCGGTGGAGAGCGTCAACCGACGGCGGCGGCGCAGGCCGGTGGCGGTCGGGCGTGCGCCGATACCACGGCCACCACAGCTTCGAGTCGCGGCGGACGCTCCAGCTGCGCAGCAGGTGGCCGCCGTCCCAGACGGGCTCGAGGGGCTCGAGATAATGGGCGAGGATCTCGTCGCGCTCCTCGTCGTCGAAGCTGACGACGCCATCGAGGACGAGCCGGTGGATGCGGTCGGGGTGGCGCACTGCCGTCTCGATGGCGAGCATCGCGCCCGTGTGGGTGCCGTAGAGGTCGACCCGGTCGAGGCCGCGCGCATCGAGCGCCGCGACGATCGTGTCGGCGTAGTCGGCGGCGGTCGGCGTCGTCCACGGCGGCTTGTCGGACTCGCCGTTGCCGACCGTGTCGAAGGCGATGACCGGGCGGGTGCGACCGAGCTCGAGCAACAGCGGCTCCAGCGAGCGCGACGAGCCCGGTGACGCGTGCAGCAGCACCAGCGGCCGGCCGGAGGCAGCGGCGACGCGACGGGTGAGCAACTGGCCGGCCGGCGTCGGCGTGATGTCGCGAGAGACGCGCCCCGGGAGGGTGGCGGCCAGCGGCGCGGGCGGGGCGTCCGGGAGGCCGGCGGCACCGGCGGCGAGCAGGTCGCCGATGCGGCTGTCCCGACCAGGGCCGAGCAGCTCAGCGGCGACGCCCGGCGGCAGGGCCGGCAGCCGCTCGAGGTGGGCCGACAGCGGGTCGTCCGGGTCGGCGACGACGGTGGCGGGCACGGTGAGGCCTGCGAGGGCAGGCACCGCGTCGTACGCGAACGCTGCGCGGTAGCCGAGCGGGTAGGCCTCGCCGGCGCGCAGCAGGTCGAGCACGGCGTCGTTGATCACGGCCGTCGGCGGCATCGCCACGGCGAGCCGCGTGGCCGCCTCACGGCGGTACCAGGGCCAGAAGACGAACATGTCGCGGACGCGCGACCAGTTGGCGATCAGGTGCGTCCCGTCCCAGGCGGGCGGGAACCAGGGCGCGTAGTTGGCGAGCAGGTCGGCGCGCTCCTCCGCAGTGGGCACCAGCACGCCTTCGAGCACGGCTGCCGCGACACGGGCAGGGTGACGGGCCGCGAGGTCGAGGCCGATGGCCGCGCCGGTGTGGAACCCGTAGACGACGCAGCGGTCGAGGCTGAGCGCAGCGAGCGTCTCGACCAGGGCGTCGGCGTAGTCGGCAATCCGCGGCTCGGCGACGGGCAGCGGGTCGGAGAGCCCGTAGCCCGGCGTGTCGAGCGCGATCACCGTGAAGCGCGATGCGAGCGCGCCGGCCAGCGGCAGCAGCGACGCGGAGGAGAGCGGCGAGGCGTGCAGCAGCACGGCGGCCGGGCCGCTGCCGCCGCGCCGGTAGTGCACCTGGCGGCTGCCGACGGTCACGAAGCGGCGCTCGAAAGCGGGCATGCCGCGATCCTACGACTTGACCCGCGCCGGCGCCCGCGGGAGGGTGGCGCCATGCACGGACTCGCCGTAGGGCTCCAACTTGCCCGGATGCCGTTTGCCGAGGCGGTCGAGATCGCGCGGGCGGCGGAGGACGCCGGTTTCAGCAAGCTCACGGTCGGCGACAACATGACCGAGGGCTTCACGATGGTCGGGGCGCTGGGCGCGACGACCCGCAGCGCGCAGATCCACACGTCGATCGTCACCTGGACGCGCACGCCGGTGTTGACAGCGCTCGCCGTGACGACGACGGCGACGACGACGCCGGCGGCGACGCTCACGGGCGGCCGCTTCGGCCTCGGCCTGGGCACGATGCCCCGCGCCGCCCGGGCGCCGCTCCCGGCGCCACCCCCCGTTTGCACCGTGCCACGCCGAAGTGAGAACATCGCCGCATGACTGACCGTCCTCGGCTTGCGCCGACCCCCGAGCAGATCGCACTGGACGACCGCGGCTGGATCGAGCTCGTCCACTCCCCGGAGATCGCCGCGCAGGCGCTGCCGGCGCAGGGCTGGCCGGTCGGCGCCGAGCTGAAGGTGCTGTCGATCAGCGAGCAGACCGGCGCGCTCACCGGCGAGCTGCTGCTCCCGGCCGGCTACCGGCGCCCCGCCGGCCACTACGCCACGCAGGTCGAGTGGCTCGTGCTGGAGGGCGCGGTGCGCGTCGCCGGCACTCTGCGCGGTGTTGGCTACTACGAGTTCAACCCGGCCGGCGGTGCTACCGAGGCGCTCACCTGCGACCAGGGCGCAAAGATCCTCTTCCTCTGCCGCGCCCGTCCCGACTTCGTGCCGGCCCCGGGCCCGCACGGCACTGCCGACCGCATCCAGCTCGACTCCGAGCTGATGCCGTGGCAGGGCTCGCACATTCCCGGCCCGCCGCCCGGGATCATCCTCAAGCTGCTGCGCCACGTTCCCGAGACGAACGAGATGACGTGGATCTGCGCGAACCCGCCGCGCTGGGACTACCCGCTGCTCGAGTACCACGACTGCATCGAGGAGCTGTACCTGATCGAGGGCGACATCTGGCTTGGCAACTCCGGCACTATGCGCCCCGGCTCGTACCTCTGGCGGCCGCCGTTCATCACGCACGGGCCCTTCTACAGCCACACGGGCGCGGTGCTCTTCGGCTGGGTGCCGTCGCTGCTCGTCAACCACTTCCCCGACGACCCGCGCCGTACCGTCGAGGAGAACATTGCCAACTACGAGCAGAAGCAGCGGGCCGCCGCTGCAGGGGGAAGCTAGCCATGGGTCGCCAGCACATCGAGTTCCACCAGGCGTACGACGTCGAGCAGCTTCAGCGCACCGAGGGGCCGCTCGCAGGCGCCGTCGAGCAGCGCCAGTCGGAGGACGCTGAGACCGGCGCGTTCACCTCGATCGTCACGTTCCCGGCCGGCTGGCAGGGAGCCTGGAACGGGTACCGGCGGCCGTTCGAGCTGTTCGGCCTGCGCGGCACCGCGACGCTCGGCGGCGAGCAGTTCGACGCCGGGTTCTACGGCTACGTCCCGAGCGGCACCGACAGCGCGACCTTCTCGGTGGGCCAGGACGGCGCCCAGCTCCTGCTGATGGTCGAGGCGGAGGAGGAGCCGAAGGGCGGCCGCCCTGAGATCCAGGACACGAACGAGCTGAAGTGGGCCGACCACGGCGTTGCGGGCGTGCCACCGGGCCTCGTTATCAAGCTGCTGCGCGTCGACGCCGAGAACGGCGACTGGACCTGGCTCGCCGCCGGGCCGCCCGGCTGGCAGGAGGACCGCGCCGAGATCCACCCGACGGTCGAGGAGGCGCTGATGCTGTCCGGCGACATCCTGCTCGGCCATCGCGGCGTGATGAGCGCCGGCTCGTACTTCTGGCGTGTGCCCGACATCGAGCACGGCCCGATGCTGACGCTCGACGGCAACGTCATCTTCTTCCGCACGAAAGGCGGCTCGATGGCCGTCACCTGGGTCGAGGTGCCCGGCTGGCAGAAGCTGGTCGATGACTACCGCGAGCTCAAGCCGCTGTACCGCGCACCGGCCTGAGCCATGACGACGACAGAGGAGGCAGCAATGAGCAACGCGTTCGGGCTGGAGGGCAAGGTCGTGCTCGTCACGGGGGTCGGCTCACAGATCGGGATCGGCCGCTCGATCGCGCGCACGCTGGCCCGCGAGGGCGCCATCATCGCCGCGAACGACGTCATCCACGACGACCTGGCAATGACCGTCGCCGAGCTGGAAGGGCTTGGCGCCGAGGTCTCGTCGCACCTCGCCGACGTCTCCGACCGGCATGCGGTGCGTGCGATGGTCGCCTCGGTCGAGCGCCTGCACGGCCGTGTCGACGTGCTCGTGAACAACGCGGGCATCGCGAAGCGGGCGCCGTTCGTGGAGATGACCGAGGAGCAGTGGCGGCGCACGCTCGACATCAACCTCGGCGGCTGCTTCAACGTGTCGCAGGCGGTGGCGCCGATCATGATGCGCCACGGTCATGGGCGCATCGTCTCGCTGTCGTCGCTGATGGGCTCGCCGTGGGGCTGGGACGAGCACGTCCACTACAACGCTGCGAAGTCCGGGATCGAGGGCCTCACGCGTGGCCTGGCGATGGAGCTCGGCCCTCACGGCATCACCGCGAACGCGGTCGCGCCCGGGTTCATCTGGACGGCGCAGTCCACCGCGGTCGGCGACTCGCTCGGCCCGGCCGGGCTCGAGATCGCGAAGGACTTCATTCCGGTGCGTCGCATCGGCGACCCGCAGGAGGTAGCCGACGTCGTGCTCTTCCTCGCGTCGGAGCTCGGCCGCTACGTCACCGGGCAGACGCTGCTGGTGGACGGCGGCATCACGCTCGGCGACCTGCGCAAAGCCTTCGAGCCGCTGACGGGGAGCTTCCGCTAGCGGGAGGCGCCGGCCCGGGCGGGCGCCCGCCGCTCGCCCGACTACGCCGGGTACGACCCGAACACGCGCAGCTCCCGGGTCTGCGCCCGCATCTCGGCGAGCGTCTCGCTGATCACATGGTCGAGCGGGTGGCCGGCGAGCACCGCGTCGAAGCGGTAGCTCCACGGCGTCTGCGGGATCGGGCGCGAGACGAGCTGCACGAGGTCGATCTCGTGGCGGCCGAACGGCTCGATAGCCCGGTGGAGCGCACCTGGCCGGTGATCGGTGATGAACGCGAACGCCGTGCGCCAGTCGGCGGCATGGCCATGGTCGGCGCTGCCCTCATTACGATCGAGCCGGGTGGCCGTCGAGAGCGAGACGAAGCGGGTGTACGCCTCTTTGTGGTCGCCGACGTCCTCGGCCAGCACGGCGAGGCCGAACAGCTCGGCGGCGCGCAGCGGCGCGATCGCCGCCTCGTGCGGGTCGCCGTGCTCGGCGACGAGCTTCGCGCCGCCCGCCGTCGTCGACGACGCGATCGCGGTCGCCCAGGGCATCGCCGAGAGCAGCTCGCGGCACTGGTCGATCGCCTGCGGGTGCGACCGCACGATGGTGATCTGCTCGAGCGGCACCTGCGCCAGCGCGAGCAGCGCATGCTTGATCGGGATGACCGTCTGCGCCTGGATCGACAGCTCCTCGGTCGAATAGAGGATGTCGTGTGTCTCGGCGACAGGGCCGCCCAGCGAGCTCTCGATCGGGAGCACGGCGAAGTCGACCTCACAGGCGGCTGCCGCGCGGGCGACCGCGGCGAACGTCGGTAGCGACAACAGCTCGGCGCCGGTGGGGAAGAGCTTCTCGGCTGCGACGGCGCTGTTCGTGCCATCGCCGCCCGGATACGCGACGGTGATCATCGAGACCTTTCGGGGAAGGAGCGGCCCGGAGAGTCAGCTAGCCGGCGCGAGGGCAGGGCGAGGGCGCCGGCTAGCGCGCAAACGCGCGCGGGCAGCCGCTAAAGGCGAAGAAACGGCTGCACGTTGCCAGGCTCATCGGCAGGAAGGGTAGCGAACGCGCTCGCCGGCCGCCGGATCGCGGCGAGGGTGCCCCGCCCGTTACAGCCCGAGCGCCGCGAGCACGGCGTCGCCGACGTCCGCGGTGGACGCAGTGCCGCCCTGGTCGGGCGTCTGCACGACGGTGAGCGCGTGGGCCACCGCAGCGTCGAGCTTCGCCGCCCAGGCGTGCTCGCCCAGCCCGTAGGCGAGCAGCAGCGAGGTGGTGAGCAGCATCGCCGCCGGATTGGCGAGGCCCTTGCCCGCGATGTCCGGGGCGGAGCCGTGCACCGGCTCGAAGATCCCCGGCGTGCCGGCAGCGCCGATCGACGCCGACGCGGCCAGGCCGAGCCCGCCGCAGAAGCCGGCGACCTCGTCCGAGAGGATGTCGCCCATCATGTTCTCGGTGAGGAGCACGTCGAACTGGGTCGCGTCGAGCACGATCTGCAGAGCACAGTTGTCGACGTACATGTGCGACAGCGCGACGTCCCGGTACTCCTTGCCGAGCTCGGTGACAACCTCGCGCCACAGCCGCGACGTCTCGAGCACGTTGGCCTTGTCCACCGACAGGAGCTTGTGGCGCCGGGTGCGCGCCAGCTCGAACGCCGTGCGCGCGACGCGCTCGATCTCGTCGGCGGAGTACTCGAGCGTGTCGTAGGCGCGGCCGTCCGGGTGGCGCCCGTGCTTGCCGAAGTAGATGCCGCCGATCAGCTCGCGCACGATTAGCAGGTCGATCGCGCCGGCCTTCGCGGGGCGCAGGTTGGCGTAGACGCCGAGCTCCTGGCGGATCTTCAGCAGGCCCTGTTCGGGCCGCACCGGCTTGCCGTCGAACTCGGGCAGGCCGATCGCCGCGAGCAGCACCGCGTCGGCCGACTTTGCCGCCGCGAGCGTCTCGTCGGGGAGCGCCGCACCCAGCGTCTTGATGGCGCCGCCGCCGAACGGACGCGGGTCGAGCTCGAGCTCGAGCGGCAGCGCGCGCAGCACGCGTTCGGCCTGCTCCATGACCTCGGGGCCGATGCCGTCGCCGGCGAGAGTGACGATCCTGGGCATTGCGAGCACCTACCTTGCGGTCACGAGCGGGGCGGCGGACGGGGGTCAGACGACGATTCCGAGGCGGTCGAGCAGCGCATCCGCGTCGGGGGCGATCTGGATCGGACGGAGACGGTCGGCGACCGGCTCGGGCGTCTTCAGCCCGTCGCCGGTGACGAGCAGCACGACGCGGTCGCGGTCGCCAAGCTCGCCGCGGCGCACCGCCTCGCGCAGCGCACCGAGCGTAACGCCGGCCGCGGTCTCGCCGAAGATGCCGGCCTGCTCGGCGAGCAGCGCCATGTTCGGGCCGATGTCCTCCTCGGGCACGGAGTAGATCGCGCCGTTCGTCAGCTTCGCCGTCTCGACGGCGATGTCGCCGTCGGCGGGTGAGCCGATCGCGAGCGAGCGGGCGATCGAGTTGGGCCGCACTGGCACGACGCGCTGGCCGCTCTCGAAAGCCGTCTGCACGGGATGGCAGCCTTCGGGCTGGCCGCCAAACAGCCGCGGCAGCGAGCCCTCGACGAGGCCGAGATCGAGGAACTCCTGGAAGCCCTTCGCCAGCCGGGCGTAGAGCGCGCCCGAGGCGATCGGCGAGACGACCGCGGTCGGCAGCTCCCAGCCGAGCTGCTCGACGATCTCGTAGGCGATCGTCTTGGAGCCCTCTGCGTAGTACGAGCGCAGATTCGTGTTGACGAAGCCCCACGGCAGCTCGAACGACAGCTCGACGTTGAGGCGCGAGCAGTCGTCGTAGGTGCCCTTCACCGAGTAGAGGGTGGCGCCATAGACCGCGGTGGCCAGCAGCTTCTCCGGCTCGAGGTCGGACGGCACGAAGACGACGGCCTCCATCCCCTCGGCGGCGGCGCGGGCCGCGACCGCGTTGGCGAGATTGCCCGTCGACGAGCACGACAGCGTCTCGAGGCCCAGCTCGACCGCCTTCGCGCACGCCACCGCCACGACGCGATCCTTGAAGGAGTGCGTCGGGTTGGCGGTGTCGAGCTTGACGAAGAGCTCGCCGATGCCGAGCGCGGCAGCGAGCCGCGGCGCCGACACGAGCGGCGTCATGCCGGGAGCGAGCCGCTGCTCCTTCGGCGCGGCGACCGGCAGCAGGTCGGCGTAGCGCCAGATCGAGAGCGGGCCGGCCTCGATCGACTCGCGGCTGATCGCTGCACGCTGCGCCGCGAGGTCGTAGACCGGCTCCAGTGGCGCGAAGCACTTCGAGCAGATACCGACGGCCACCAGCTCGTGCTCGGCCTCGCACCGGCGACAGCGTAGGGAAACAGCAGGCACTTATGACTCCTTCCGAACTCGCTCGACACATCCGTCCGGGATTGGCACCTCGCTCTAGCGAGCAGGTTGCCGAGGCGTCTCAGGGCCGGTCCCTCAGCCTCTCTTGATGCGGAGCGGGCCGAAGCCCACGTCCGTTAACGCAGCACTATAGCGAAATCATCGACCCGCCGGCCGACGTCTGAAGCCCCCGCTCACGGCCCGGCCCGGCGGCCCGCAGTCCGACAACCCCGGGGACGGCGGCCTACAGCATGTCGCGGCGCGGCTGCGTGATCGCGCCCAGGCTGGCGCTCGAGACGAGCGCCGCGTACTTGGCGAACACGCCGCTCGTGTAGCGCGGCTCAGGCTTCACCCAGCTCTTCATCCGCTCGGCGATCTCGTCGTCCGACAGCTCGACGCGCAGCTGGCGGTTGTCGACGTCGATTACGACGATGTCGCCCTCCTGCAGCGCGGCCAGCGGGCCGCCGCGATAGCACTCGGGCGCCACGTGGCCCACCATGAAGCCGTACGTCGCGCCACTGAAGCGGCCGTCGGTGACGAGCGCCACCGAGTCGGAGAGGCCCTCGCCGACGATGGCGGCGGTGACGTGCAGCATCTCGCGCATGCCGGGGCCGCCCGCGGGACCCTCGTAGCGGATGACGACGACGTCGCCGGGCTTGATCTTGCGCGCCTTGACGGCCGCGAAGGTCTCCTCCTCGGAGTCGAACACGCGCGCGGGGCCGCGGTGGAGCATGCGGTCGTGGCCGGCGAGCTTGACGACGCAGCCCTCGGGGGCGAGGTTGCCGCGCAGGATCGCGATGCCGCCGCGGGGCTTGAGCGGCCGCTCGATCGTCAGCACGACCTCCTGGCCTGGCTCCTCCTGCGAGGCGGCGGCGATCTGCGACAGCGTCCGGCCGTCGACGTTGAGCGTGTCGCCGTGCACGAGGCCATGCTTCAACAGCTCGCGCGCGATCAGGCCGACGCCGCCCGCCCGGTACAGGTCGGTGGCGACGAAGCGGCCGCCCGGCTTCATGTCGGCGATCACCGGCGTCCGCGCCGAGATCTCGTCGAAGTCGTCGATCGTGAACTCGATGCCGAGCTCCTGCGCGATCGCGACGAGGTGGAGGACGCCGTTGGTCGAGCCCGCGGTCGCCGCGACCGAGGTCGCAGCGTTCTCGATCGCCTCGCGCGTGATGATGTCGGAGGGCCGGATGTTCTCACGCAGCAGGTGCATCACGAGCTTGCCGGCCTCGTAGGCGGCGTCCTTCTTCGACAGCTCGGGCGCCGGGATGCCGTTGAGCCCCGCCGGTGAGATGCCGAGGAACTCGAGCGCCGCCGACATCGTGTTGGCGGTGAACTGGCCGCCGCAGCCGCCTGCGCCCGGGCACGCCACCGACTCGAGGTCGTGCAGCTCCTGCGCCGTGATCTTTCCGGCGGCGTACGCGCCGATGCCCTCGAAGACGTCCTGAATCGTGACGTCCTTGCCCTTGTAGCTGCCCGGCGCGATCGACCCGTTGTAGAGCACGAGGCTGGGCAGGTTGAGGCGCGCCACGGCCATCACGCCCGCCGGGATCGTCTTGTCGCAGCCGACGAGGCAGACGACGCCGTCCATCATGTGCCCGGCGACGGCCAGCTCGATCGAGTCGGCGATCAGGTCGCGCGAGATCAGCGACGCGCGCATGCCGGTGGTGCCCATCGAGACGCCGTCCGACACCGAGATCGTGTTCATCTCCATCGGCGTGCCGCCAGCGTCGCGGATGCCGCGCTTGACGTGCTGCGCGAGCATGCGCTGGTTGAGGTTGCACGGCATCGTCTCGATCCAGGTCGTCGCCACGCCGACGATCGGCCTTGCGAGGTCCTCGTCGGTGAAGCCGGTGCCCTTCAGCATCGCGCGGGCTGCTGCGCGGTCGGGGCCGTCGGTGAGCGCGGCAGAGTTGCGCTTGGCGGGATCGGACGGGCGATCGTACGGGTTCGAGCTCATGGCACGGATCCTAGAGAGTCTCCGCCCGGGATGGCGCGGCAGGCCTCTGGGCGCGGCAGGCCTCTGGGCGCGGCCTTGCTCAGATCGCAGGCCCGGCGCCGCTGGGCGCGACGGCCAGTGACAGCACGCGGGCAGCGGGGAAGCGACTCGTCAGCTCCTGTGCCACCGGATCGGCCTTGCCGCGGCGTGCCCACACGATCACGGTCGGGCCGGAGCCCGAGATGGTGACGCCGAGCGCGCCGGCCGGCAGCTGCGCGCGCAGCTCGGGGAACAGCGGGGCGGTGGCCGCGCGATACGGCTGATGCAGGCG
>JANXXF010000153.1 GCA_025350775.1 Actinomycetes bacterium | reverse complement strand
GCCGGGCCGGAGGCTCGGGGTCCCTATCGCCGCGACGCCGGCCCGCGGTTCGGGGGGCCCGCCCCGTCGTCCCGCCGGGTGCCGAGGGACACCAGCCCGCCGCCGGCGCGCGCGGCGGAGTCGGGCTCGACGGGGGCGTAGAACGAGACCCCGCGCACGTACTCGTCGATGTCACGCCCCACGACGACGCCCTCGCCTCCGCCTGGTACCGCAGCCGCGTCCTGCCGGGACTCGTTGCGCAGGCCCTCACCGATCTGGAAAGGAGCTGACGTGCGGATCACGGTCAACGGCACTGCCCACGAGCTCGCCTCCGCGCCGCTCACGCCGCTCCTGCACGTGCTGCGCGAGGAGCTGCACATCACCAGCCCCAAGGCCGGCTGCCAGCAGGGCAGCTGCGGCACCTGCACCGTGATCGTCGACGGCGAGGCACGACGCTCGTGCCTGCTCCCCGTGGCGGCCGTCGACGGCGCCCACATCACCACGCTCGAGGGCATCGGCACCCCCGACGCGCTCTCCCCGCTGCAGGCGGCGTTCCTGGAGAAGGCAGCGGCGCAGTGCGGGTTCTGCACCCCGGGCTTCGTCACCGCCGCCACCGCCCTGCTCGCCGAAAACGCCACGCCCTCGCGGGGCGAGATCCGCGAGGCGCTCAGCGGCCACTACTGCCGCTGCACCGGCTACGTGAAGATCCTGGAGGCCGTCGAGGCCGTCGCGGGACGCGCCCTGTGAAGTCGGTCGGCGCCTCCCTCCCCAAGTACGACGGCATCGGCCACGTCACCGGCACGACCGTCTACGTCGATGACGTCCCCACCCCCAACGGCACGCTCTGGGCGAAGGCGCTCCGCTCGCCGGCGCACCGCGCCAACATCAAGCGCATCGACTACACGAAGGCGGCGGCGCTGCCCGGCGTCCATGCGATCGTCACGCACGAGGACATCCCGGTCAACACCTACGGGCACCTCTCCGGCCTCGGCGTGCCCGCCGACGAGCCGCTGCTGGCCGAAAGCGAGCTCCGCTACCTGGGCCAGCCGATCGCGCTCGTCGTGGCCGAGAGCGAGGCGATCGCCGCCGAGGCCGTCGCCGCGATCACGCTCGAGCTGGAGGAGCTGGAACCGCTTTTCGACATCCGCAAAGCCTGGGATCCCGGCGCGCCGCAGATCCACCAGTGGGGCAACTGGTACACCCAGTTCGAGGGTGGGCTGGATCGACGGCAGATCCGCAAGGGCGACGTCGACGCCGCGTTCGACCGGGCCGACCTGATCGTCGAGGGCGTATACCGCCCCCAGGCGATCGAGCACGTGCCCATGGAGACCCAGGTGTGCCTCGTCGTGCCCGAGCCGAGCGGCAAGCTCGTCATCCACTCCTGCACGCAGGCCATGTACTTCTCGATGGGCGTCGTGGCCGCGCACCTGCAGCTGCCGCTGAACAAGCTGAAGTTCGTCGGTGGCACCGTCGGGGGTGGCTTCGGCGGCAAGGTCGACACCGCCACCGAGACGCTCTGCGCGGTCGCCGCCCGCAAGGCGCGGCGCCCCGTCAAATGGCGCTGGACGCGCGAGGAGGAGTTCCTCGTCTCGTCGACGCGGGCGCCGTGGCACGTCGAGATCGCCGACGCAGTGAGCAAGGACGGCTGGATCCTAGGCCGCAAGATGCTCACGCTGCACGACTCCGGCGCGTACGCCCGCTTCTCGCCGTACGGCCTGACCAAGCACTCGTTCCACCACACCGGCGCCTACACCATTCCGAACCTCCGCTTCGACGGCTACGTGGTGTTCTCGAACCGTGTGCCGACGACCGCGATGCGCGGCTTCGGCGTCACCTCGGTCTCGTACTCGACCGAGATCCACCTGCAGCGGATCGCCCACGAGCTGAAGATCGACCCGTACGAGATCCGCCTGAAAAACGCGAACCGCATCGGTGACACCACCGGCAACGGCGTCGTCATCACCGACCCGTCCACCGTCTCGACGATCCAGATGGTTGCCGAGGCGGCCGGCGACGAGCTGAAGGGCGACTACCGCACCATGACCAGCGCGATGCGCACCGGCGACCTGCTCCCCGAGCACCTCGTCGGCCAGCTCGGCAATCCGGAGGATCACTGATGACCAGGCACACGGGCCGCGGGCTCTCGGCGATCGAGTACCCGACCGGCATGAACCAGAACGGCGACCCCAGCCAGGCCTGGGTGAAGCTGAAGCCGGACGGGCGCGTCGACGTGTTCGCCGGCACGGTCGACATCGGCCAGGGCTCGAAGACCGTGCACACGCAGATCGTCGCCGACACGCTCGGCGTGCCGTTCGACTGGGTCACGATGGACGTGTCGAACACAGACTCGTCAGCGGTCTGCACCGGCACGTTTGCCTCGCGCGGCACGTTCATCGGCGGCAACGCCGTCCGCTTCGCTGCCGCACGGGCGAAGGAGCGCATCCTGGCGATCGCCGGCGACATGCTCGAGATCGACCCGGCCGACCTCGAGATCGAAGACGGCGAGGTGCGGGCGATCGGCGCCCCGCAGAAGAAGCTTTCCGTCTCGGACGTGGCCGGCGCTGCCACCTGGCAGTACGGCGAGCTGATCACGGGCACAGGCGCCGCGCTCAAGCCGTTTGCGACGCTCGACCCGCAGACCGGCAGGGTCGAGCTTCCGCCCCATTCCGCGATCTCGTACGCCGCCTGCGTGGCCGAGGTCGAGGTGGACGACCAGACCGGCAACGTGCGCTGCACGAAGCTGATCCAGTGCTACGACGTCGGCCGCGCGATCAACCCCGCGCTCGTCGAGGGCCAGATCGAGGGCGGCGCCATGCAGGGCCTCGGCCTGGGGCTGCTGGAGGAGTGCTATCCCTACTACCCGAGCACCGAGCATCGCGGCAGCGACTTCAACAGCTATCACGTGCCGTCGCTGGTCGATCTGCCGGAGGTCACCTCGCTGATCATCGAGAACCCCTCGGCCGACGGCCCGTTCGGCGCCAAGGCGATCGGCGAGATGGCGAACAACGCCCAGCCCTGCGCCATCGCCAACGCCATCTACGACGCCATCGGCGTGTGGGTGACCGAGGCGCCCGCCACGCCGGAGCGCGTGCTGCGGGCACTCGAGCGCAAGGCCGCCGGCGAGGACGGGCCGCGCCGTGATGGCAAGCGCGTCGTCTTCGACGGGCACCTCTCCGTCAACGCGGTCGCCGCCCCCGGCGCCGCCATCCGCTTCCCGCTGGAGGACTGACCAATGTCGTCGCCCTTTCGCAGCTGGAACGGCCGCGAGCTGTTCGAGTTCGTCGACGGTGTGCACCTGCACGCGATCGGCAGCGAGCAGGTGCTGCTCTGCCGCGTCCAGTACGAGCCCGGCAAGTTCGTGCCACTCCACCGGCACGAACACACCGA
>JANXXF010000003.1 GCA_025350775.1 Actinomycetes bacterium | reverse complement strand
CGGCCATCCCGCTCGTCGTCGTCGGCGACGGGCCGCTGCGCCCACGGGTGCCGCAGGCACTTGGCTTCATCCCCAACGCCGAGCTCGGCCCGTACTACGAGCGTGCGGCGGTCGTCTGCTGCCCGTCGCTACGCGAGGGCTTCGGCGTCGCGTGCCTGGAGGCGATGGCGCACGGTCGGCCTGTAGTCGCGAGCGCTGTCGGCGGGCTGCTCGACCTCGTCGAGGACGGGGTGACGGGGTTGCTCGTGCCGCCGGGCGACCCGACGGCGCTCCGCGCGGCGCTGGAGCGGCTGCTGGGCGACCCCGGGCTGCGCGAGCGGATGGGGGCGGCGGCGCGCGACCGGGCGCGCGAGCGGTTCTCGTGGGCGGCGGCGACGGCGGCGACCATGGCGGCCTACACCGCGGCGACCTCTGCCCGCCTGGGCCCGGCAGTACGATCATGGCCGTGACCCGCAGCATCCGCGAGCTCAGCGACATGACCGGCCGCTGCGTGCTGCTCGCCGGCGGCACCGGCCACATCGGGCTCGTGGCCGCGGACGCGCTCGTCGAGCTCGGCGCGCGTGTCGCGATCCTGGATCGGGACGCAGACGCGTGCGCGTCCGCGGTCGAGCGGCTCGGCGCTGCCGCCGTCGCCCTCCCGTGCGACCTCGCCGACGAGCGCGACACCAGGGCTGCTGTCCACGCGGCCGCGCAGGCTCTCGGCGGCGTGGACGTGCTCGTCCACACGGCCGCGCTCGTCGGCTCGACAGAGCGCGCAGGCTGGGCCGTCCCCCTTGCAGAGCAGTCGGTCGAGGCGTGGGACGACGCCCTCCGTGTCAACCTGACCTCCGCGTTCGTGCTCGTGCAGGAGGCGCGATCACTGCTTGCCGCCTCCGGTCGCGGCTCGGTCGTCCTCTTCGGCTCGATCTACGGGCTCGTCGGCCCCGACCCGGCGCTCTACGCGGGCACCGCGATGGCGAACCCGGTCGCCTACGGCGTGTCGAAGGCCGGCGTCGTCCAGCTCGCCCGCTCACTTGCAACGCAGCTGGCACCGAGCGTGCGCGTCAACTCGATCTCGCCCGGCGGCGTCTGGCGCGGCCAGCCCGAGGTCTTCCGTGAGCGTTACGACCAGCGCGCGCCGCTCGGGCGGATGGCCACGGAAGAGGACGTCAAGGGCGCGGTCGCGTATCTGGCCAGCGACCTCTCGGACTACGTGACCGGGCACGACCTCGTCGTCGACGGCGGTTGGACGGCGTGGTGAGCTCGTCGATCGCCATCGACGGCGCGCGCATCGGCGCCGGGCACCCGTGCTACGTCATCGCCGAGGCCGGCGTCAACCACGACGGCGACATCGAGCAGGCGCTCCGCCTCGTCGACGTCGCTGCCACCGCAGGAGCGAGCGCGGTGAAGTTCCAGACCTTTGTCGCCGAGCGGCTCGTCACCGCCGACGCGCCGAAGGCGGGCTACCAGCTCGAGACCACCGACCCTGACGAATCGCAGCTCGGGATGTTGCAGGCGCTCGAGCTCGACGCCGACGACCACCGGCGGCTGCTCGCGCACTGCCGGGAGCGCGGCATCACCTTCCTCTCGACGCCGTTCGACGACGAGAGCGTCGCCCTGCTCGTCGAGCTCGGCGTCGCAGCGCTCAAGGTCGCCTCCCCCGAGGTGACCAACCACCCGTTCCTCGAGCTCGTCGGCTCGCGCGGGCTGCCCGTCATCCTCTCGACTGGAATGTCGACGCTCGCCGAGGTCGAGGCTGCGGTCGCCGTGCTTGCCGCAGCGGGCTGCAGCGAGCTCGCCCTGCTGCACTGCGTCTCCTCGTACCCGGCGCCGGCCGAGCAGGCGAATCTCCGGGCGATCGTCACGCTCGCGGAGCGCTTCGACGTGCCCGTCGGCTACTCCGATCACACAGTAGGCGACGGAGCCACGCTCGCGGCCGTCGCGCTCGGGGCGCAGCTCATCGAGAAGCACGTCACCCTCGACCGCTCCCTGCCCGGGCCCGACCATGCCGCGTCGCTGGAGCCGGCCGAGCTGGCCGCGCTCGTCCGCGGCGTGCGCGAGGTCGAGGCCATGCTGGGCGACGGGGTGAAGCGGCCGATGCCGTGCGAGGAAGGCAACCGCACGGTGGTGCGACGCAGCCTGGCCGCTGCGCGCGACCTCCCGGCCGGGACGACGGTCGCCGCCGACATGCTCACCGCGCTGCGCCCGGCGACGGGCATCAGCCCTGCCGACCGCGCCGCCGTGCTCGGCCGGACGCTCCGCCGCCCGCTCCGC
>JANXXF010000492.1 GCA_025350775.1 Actinomycetes bacterium | reverse complement strand
CGATACGCGACGGCACCGCCACGCCGATCGCCGCGATGTCGGGCGTCAGCAGATCGCCGATCGCGCCTTCGAGGGCGGCGAGCAGATCGGCCTGGCTGTCCAGTGGCGTGGGCCGATGCACGCGGGCGACGATGGTGTCGCTGTCGTCGACGACAGCGGCGCGAATCGTCGTTCCGCCCAGATCCACTCCGATCACGGCCTGTTGCTTCAAATCCCGCGGCTACGATACCGGCGCGCATGGCTGATGGAGACAAGCCCTACACCGTCTACCGCGGTGGGCGCAATCGCGGCACCGTCCCGCAGGAACACAAGGCCGGCGACGGCAAGCCGCCGCGGCGAGGGCGCTCCCGCGGACGGCGACGCCTCCGCAGCGGGCTGCTCGTCGGCGGGCTGCTGCTGGGCCTGATCCTCTTTCTCGTCGGCTGGGGCATCGCCGGGTACGTCGTGTTGCAGGGCGGCGTCGGCGCGGCCGGCAAGCGTATCGACGCCGCGACCGGCTCCCAACTTGCCCGGGGCGGCGGCGCCCTGTTCTCACACGCCACCACGATCCTGCTGATCGGCACCGACCACAGCGACCTCGCCGGCCGGGCGGGCGACCGGCACGCCGACTCGATCATGCTCGTGCGCACCGACCCGAAGCGACACCGGATCAACTACCTGTCGATCCCGCGCGACCTCTATGTCGAGATCTCCTCGCACGGCCGGCAGAAGATCAACGCCGCCTACCAGATCGGCGGCGCGGCCCTCCAACTGCGCGCGGTCAAGGACTTCACCGGCCTCGAGGTGAACCATGTCGCGGTCGTCGACTTCAGCAGCTTCCGCGACCTGATCGACGCGATCGGCGGCGTCACCGTCGACAACGGGAAGGAGATCCTGTCCAACCGCTTCGACTGCCCGTACACGGCAGCCGTCTGCCGCCATTGGAAGGGCTGGAGCTTCGGCAAGGGCAAGATTACGCTGGACGGTCGCCGTGCGCTCGCCTACTCGCGCATCCGCGAGAACAGGCTCGATGCCGGCGACACCGACTTCACGCGCGGGTCACGCCAGCAGCAGGTCGTCAGCGCCGTCGGCGACAGGCTGGCGAGCGTCGGCACCTTCTTCCACCTGCCCTTCATCGGCGGCAGCCTGCTGAGGCCGCTGGCCACCGACCTGTCGGCCTGGGATCTCCTCCAGCTCGGCTGGGTGCGCTTCCGCGCGTCGAGCGGGAAGGCGCTGCACTGCCGGCTCGGCGGCGACCCCAGCACTGCCGGCGGTGCATCCGTGATCCTGCCGACCGAGCTGAACCGTCAGGTCGTGCAGATGTTCATGGGCCGGTCGGCACCGCAGCCGCCGCCACCGGGCGGCACGTACCAGCCCGGCTGCACGATCGGCAAGTAGCCGGGCCCGCCGCCGGGGCGACCTGGCCGCAGCCCGGTCAGGAGTCCGAGGGCTTCTTCTTGGTGTCGCTCGGCTTCGAGCTCGACGAGTCGCTCTTCGCGGAGCTCGAGGAGTCGCCGCCCGAGGAGCCGGTGCTCGACGAGCCGCCGTCCGAGGAGCCCGCGGACGAGCCGCCGCCGCTGCTGCTGCCGCCGCCGCCGCCGTCCGATGAGCCAGACGAGCCCTCCGCCGAGGCCGAGCCCTTGCGCCCGCCGCTCTTGCCGTAGTCGGTCGAGTAGAAGCCGGAGCCCTTGTAATGGACCGCCACCGGGTGCAGCACCCGCTGCAACGGGGCGCGGCCGCATTCCGTGCAGACCTCCGGCGGATCGTCCGTCATCCGCTGGAAGACCTCGAAGTAGTGCCCCTTCGGGCACTTGAATTCATAGATCGGCATCGCCCGACTAGGGTACCAACGGCGACGGGCAGCGGCGGCAGTGTGGCAGGGCTCGGCGACGCTGGTAGCCTTGCGCGGCTCCGCAGGTGGCGACCGATGCAAGGGCCGGCAACCACATCCCTGCGTGCGTCCCGCCCGGGGCCCACGCCTTTCGGCCCCCGCGCCTACGCGGCGGGCGTCGCCGCCTGCACTGCGGCAGTCGCCGTCTTCCTCGGCCTCCAGCTCATGGCCTATCCGCCGCACGAGGACGAGACGCTCGCCCTCTTCGTCGGCCGCCACGACCTCGTCGGCATGCTCGGGATCGTGCTCGGCCAGCGTGGCGGGGCGCCGCTCCACTTCGTGCTGGCCTGGCTCGTCGCGCACCTCGGCGGCGGCCTTGTCGAGCTACGCGTCGTCTCGCTGCTGCTCGCCGTGGCGAGCGTGCCGGCGATCGCGCTGCTGGTGAACCGGCTCGCCGGGCGCACGACGGCGCTGCTGGCCGCCGCGCTCGCCGCCGGCAGCTGGGCGCTGCTGTTCCACGGCGTCTACGGGCGGATGTACAGCCTGTTTCTGTTGACGACGGTGCTCTCGTACCGCGCGCTCGTCGCTGCGGCCGCCGACGGCGGGCGGCGGCGCTGGCTGATCTGGGGCGTCGTGACGCTGCTCGCGATCTCGGCGCACCCGTACGGCGGCATCGTGCTCGCGTCGCATGCGGCCTATGCCGTGGTACATGGGCGGCGGCGCTGGCGCGAGGTGGTGGCGGCGTTCGCCGCGGTGGCGGTGCTGGCGATCCCCTTCTGGCGCACCTACCTCGTGCTGGCGGGCCGCTTCGAGGTCGGTGTTGGCGGCGACGGCGAGAAGCTGGGGTCGGCGGCAGCGGTGCTGCGCTACCTGCGGATGGTCGCGGGCGACTTCAGCCTCGGCTATGGCGTGCCGTTCGCGTTCGTCGTGGCGCTGGCGGCGATCGGCCTGGCCGTGCTCGTGCGGCGCCGGTCGCCCGGGGCCACGCTCGCCGTCTGCGCGATCGGCACGCCCACGCTGGTGCTCGTGCTCGCACGGGTAGGCAAGTCGGCGTCGCCCGAGTCGCGGCACCTGATCTTCGCCCTGCCGCTGTTCGCCCTGCTCGTGGCGGCGGGGCTGCTCGCGGTGGCCCGGCGTCTCGGCCCGCTGGCGCTGCCGGCCGCCGTCTGCGCCACAGCCGCCCTGATCGTGGGCGAAGTTGCCTGGGCGCGTCACAAGACGCCGCCGCTGTTCGTCGGCGAGCCCGCGGCGCGGGTCAGCGCTCGCGTTGCCGCATCGACCTGGCTGGCGGCCACGGGACGCCCGGACGACCTGCTGTTCGCCTACGACCCGCTTTACATCGGCGCCTGGGAGCGCTCCGGAGAGTTCCCGCTGCGCGTCGTGCCGCGCGCCGACTCGAAGCTCGCGCTCCACACCCTGGTCGCGACCCACCCCCCGCTCGGCCGTGGCGTCTTCGTGCTCGACGCGAGCGACAGCAACAACGTCGTCCCCAAGCTGACGATCCCGGAGCGACTACCCGAGCCGACTGCGGCCTTCGAGGTGCGCGCCTTCGGCCCGTTCCTCGTGCTGCGCACCCGCGAGCGCACAGGGACGCCGGTGCGCTATCTCGAGCTGGCGGCCGCGGCCGAGCAGGTCGGCAGGGAGCTCGAGCTCGGCGACGCCGACATCAACGCCGACACGATCCGGCAGGCACGGGCCCAGCTGGCTCAGCGCGGGGCGCGGTCGCCTTCGAGCGCCTCGCGGTAGCACGGGGCGTCCTCGAACGCCGCCAGTCCGACAGGGCGTGGGCGCTGCGACATCGGGGCCGGCCTGCGCCGCCGCGCCGCCGCGAGCGCGGCCGAGGCGCCGACGACACCGCCGATCAGCAGCGCCTTCACCCGCTCGCGCCGGTCGGGGTCGGTCAGCACGTTGACGAGTGTAGACCTCCGCGCCTGCTGCGACGATGGGCGCCGTGCTGCTGTGCACCCTCGGCGACCTGCTGCTCGACACGATCGTCCGGCTCGACCGGCCCTTTACGCGCGGCGACGACGCGCCCGCGGTCACGCGCAGCACCCCCGGCGGCCAGGCGGCAAACGTGGCGGCGTGGGCGGCGACGCTGGGCGCGCAGGCCCGCTTCATCGGCAAGCGCGGCGGGGACGCTGCGGGGGCGCTGGCGGCCGCCGGCCTGGCGGCGTACGGCGTCGAGGTGGTAGGGCCGGTGGCCGCGGACGGACGCACCGGCATGGTGGTGTCGGTGGTCGAGCCGGGCGGTGAGCGGACGATGCTCTCCGACCGCGGCTGCGCGCCCGAGCTCGCCCCCGCCGAGATCGATCCGGCCTGGCTGGCCGGCTGCGCCAGGCTCCATCTCTCCGGCTACGCGCTGCTGCGCCGGCCCCACTTCGACGCCGCCCTCGCCGCCGCCGCCGTGGCGCGCGCCGGCGGCGCGCTCGTCAGCGTCGATCTCTCCTCGGCCACCCTCATCCGCGACCTCGGCTGCGACGAGTTCCGGGCGCGCCTAGCCCGGGTCGCGCCCGACATCATCCTCGGCAACGAGCAGGAGCACGCCACGCTCGGCGAGCTGCCGGCCCCGAGCTGGGCGCTCAAGCGCGGCGCCGGCGGCTGTGTTGTGATGCGCGACGGCGAGCGGCTCGAGCTGCCAGCCCACCCCACCACCGTGGTCGACACCACCGGCGCCGGCGACGCCTTCGCCGCCGGCTTCCTGCTGGGCGGCACGCTGGAGGAGGCGGCGCAACGCGGACTCGCCGCCGCCGCTCGCTGTGTCGCTACGCTCGGCGCGATGCCCGCATGACGCCGCCGCCCACTCCCGCCTGGCCGCTGCGCCTCTCCGAGGAGGTGGCCCAGGCTCTGCGCGACGGCACCCCGGTTGTGGCCCTGGAGACGACGCTCATCGCGCACGGCTTCCCGACCGGCGAGGGCGCTGCCGTCGGCCGCGCGTCCGAGGAGGCGGTGCGCAGGGGCGGCGCCGTCCCGGCCACCATCGGCGTCCTCGACGGACTCGTCCGGGTCGGCCTCTCCCCGGCCGAGCTCGAGCGCTTCGACGCCGAGGGCACGTCCGCCCGCAAGCTCGGCCCGCGCGACCTCGCGCCGTGCATCGCGCAGCGCGCGCTCGGCGCGACTACCGTCGGCGGCACGCTCGCCGTCTGCGCCGTCGCCGGCATCCGCTTCCTGGCGAGCGGCGGCCTCGGCGGCGTCCACCGCGGCTTCCCGCACCCACCCGACGTCTCGGCCGACCTCGGCGAGCTGGCCCGCGTGCCCGCGCTCGTCGTCTCCTCGGGGATCAAGTCGCTGCTCGACGTGCCCGCGACCGCCGAGCTGCTGGAGACCCTCTCCATCCCCGTGCTCGGCTGGCGGACGGACAAGCTGCCGCTCTTCTACGCCGCGACCGGCGGCCCACCGGTGTCCGCGCGCGTCGAGAGCGCGGTCGAGGCCGCTGTCATCGCCCGCGCACACTGGGCGCTCGGCCGCGCCTCGCTGCTACTGGCCCGCCCACCCGACGAGAGTCTCGACGACGCGGAGCCGCTGATCGTCGAGGCGCTTGCTCGGGCGGCGGCAGAGGGAGTGCGCGGCCCCGCCGTCACGCCCTACGTGCTCGCGTTTCTGCACGCGAACTCGGACGGCCGCACGCTGCGTGCGAATCGCGACCTGATCGTGGGCAATGCCGCTCTGGCCGGCGATGTTGCGGCGGCCTACGCGGACGACTGAGCCGGCGCGAGCGAGCCGTCGCGCCGCGCTGCGCCCCGCGCCCCGCCTACTCGAACGCGTCGAGCAGCGCGCCGACGTCCATCGCCTCATACGTCTCGAACTTCGCGCTGCCGCGCGCGCCGAGCACCGCCGACACCCGCGCGATGGTCGCTGCGTCGGGGGCCTCGACGATGTTGACGAAGTCGAACGGGCCGAGCGTCGCCCACTGGTGCAGCACGGTCGCGCCCAGCTCGGCGACGTCCTTGTTCACAGCGCGCAGCCGTTCCGGGTTGGAGATCAGGGTCTGCCGGCCCTGCGCCGTGAGCGTCGAGAGCATGATGTAGGTCGGCACAGATCCTCCTCGGGTGGCTGGAGAGCGAGCTTACTCGGCCTTGGGCCTGCGGCCACGCGGTGCCCGGCCGAGCCTGGTGGCGACAACGGCGCGCGGCGCGGTGCGGAGATGCTCGCGGCGGGCGCTAATGCGTTGCGCGCGGGTGAAACCCGAGGCGACGCGGGCGCACTGGTCGCCGTAGAGGATGACCGAGCCGATGAAGAGCAGCGGCGAGATCACGAGCAGCGAGAAGAAGGCGGCGACGTTGCGCACGGCCTCGCCCTGGCTGCGCAGCAGGAAGTAGAGCACCCAGCTGAACAGGAACGAGAGGATGACGAGCGTGGCGAGCGAGCCGAGCACGTGGACGAAGTCCGCCCGGGCGAGCCGGACCGCCCGGCGCACGCCTGCGCCGACGCCGAGGCGCTCGACCAGGATCGCCGGCACCGCCAGTCCGACGAGGGCGAGCCAGGCGACGCCCGGCAGCAGCCAGATCTGGATCAGGATCGGTGCCGGGATGTAGACGAGGAAGCCGGCTACGAGAGCAACGAGGACACGGCGGCGGTCGACGTCGAGGTCACGTACGAGGACGGTCGCCGCGATGAACGCCGCCGTCATCAGCAGACCGCCGACGGCGACCAGATAGAAGAACTGCACCCAGCCGTGCAGTGCGGCGACGCCGATCCCGGTGAGCGCCGGCCCCAGGCCGAGCGACAGCGACGGGACGAAGTTGTCGCGGTAGAACTTCACGCTCTCGCCCACCACCTGGCCGACCGTCCTTGTCTCGGGCGGGAGCGGCGGGGGCGGCGGCACGGCGTGCTGCGGGTAGCGCGGGCGGCCCATCGGGGCAACGGTACCGGTCAGGGCCCGCGCAGCGCGACGACCGCCCGCGGCAGCGCGGCAGCGAGTACGGCGAGCGCGCCCGCGAAGTCCCAGCAGGCGCGGTCGGGCTCCTCGATCTCGTTGGAGACGGCGCGCAGCTCGACCGCCGGGACTCCGGCCAAGGCGCACGCGCGCAGCACCGCGAAGCCCTCCATCGCCTCGACCGGGGCCTCTGCCCCACCACCCACGCGTGCGCTCGTGCCGATCTCCAGCGCGACTGCCTCCGGCAGTGCCGCCTGCAGCGCGGCGAGCAGCTCGGCGGCGGGCACCAGCCGGTGCGGGACGAGCCTGCCGCCGGCCGCGTCGTCGTACACCGACGCGCTGCCCAGCACGAGGGTGCGCAGCGGCAGCCCCTCAGCGCGGCGCACACCGGCGATCCCCACATGCAGGACGGCGCGCGGCCGCAGCTCGACGAGCG
>JANXXF010000473.1 GCA_025350775.1 Actinomycetes bacterium | reverse complement strand
CTGGGCTCCAGCTCGAGCATCGCGTAGAAGACCCACTGGTAGACGAGGGCGCGATCGTGCGTGCCGGCGGCCGGGATCAGTCCGGCCTCCGGGTTGCTCTCGGCGAGGTGCAGGCAGATGCCGGCCGACTCGAACACATGGCCGTCGCCGTCATGGACGACGGGGACGCGACCGAGCGGGTGCCGGGCGAGATGCGGCGGCTCGTGCCGCTCCTCGCGCGTCATGACCGTCAGGTCGTAGGGCTTGCCGATCTCCTCGAACATCCAGTGGACGCGGGACGAGCGGGTTCCGGGTACGTGATAGAGGCGCATCGCAGGATTCTACGCGACCGCGACTGCGCGCTCGAAGGCCGGCCGCGCCTGGAGCCGCGCGACGTACGCCTGGATGTTGGGGAAGTCGCCGAGCAGCTCCATCCACGCACCCAGGCGCATGCCGTCACCGACGAGCACGTCGGCCACCGAAAACGCGTCACCGACCATCCACTCGTTCGTGGCCAGCCGCTCCTCGATCGCCGCAGCAGCGGCGGTGAACCGCTCGCGGCCGACCTTGGCACGGGCCGGGTCGCTCTCGCGGTGGTAGTACACCTCGACGACGCCGGGCTCGATCTCGGTGGCGTTGTAGAACGCCCACTGGTAGGCGAGGCCGCGCTCGTGGCTGCCGATCGGCCCGATCAGCCCCGCCTCCGGATGGAGGTCGGCGAGCTGAAGGCAGATCGCGCCGGACTCGAACAGGAGCCCGCCGCGCGTGTCCATCACGGGGACGCGGCCGAGCGGGTGCCGGGTGACGTGCTCCGCGCCGCGGCGCTCTTCGAGGGTGAGGACGGTGGTGTCGAACGGCACGCCGAGCTCCTCGAGCAGCCAGAGCGTGCGGGTGGAGCGGGAGCCGGGTGAGTGATAGAGGCGCATGGCTAGACGAGGGGGTTGGTGCCGGCCATCCAGATGACCATCCGCTGGATCTTGCCGTCGGCGTTGATGTCGAAGAAGTTGCAGTTGTGCATGTCGTTCTGCGACCCGTTCTTGAGCTCGCCCTGGTAGCCCTGCTCGGTCGCGACCTTCTGCAGCTCGGTGTTCACGACGAGGTTGCGGATGTCGTGGAAGATCGTGTTGGAGGCGGCGAAGAAGTCGGTAAACATCGCCTCGATGCCCGCGCGCCCGTTGAACGTGCGGTGATCGGTCTGGACGGTGAGGACGGCGTCCTCGGCGAAGTGGGTGCCGACGCGCTTCGCGTCGAAGGCGTCGACCGCCTTGAAGTAGCTGTCGGGAATGGCAGCAAGCTGCTCGGTCGTCAGAGCCATCGTGTCCTCCAGAGCCGGGGATTGTTGGGGCGCAGTCTAATCGTCACGGCCGCCCCGTCCGCTCCGTCGGCAGCTCGTACGCCTGCCACGAGTCGGCGCCGGCGTCGTAGCGCGACTGGATCAGCCGGAAGCGCTCGATCTCGTCCGGGGTCATCAGCGAGTTGAAGATGAAGCCCTCCAGGCGCAGCGCGTTCTCATTGTCGACGTCCCAGGCCTGCAGCAGCCCACGCTTGTTGGCGAGCACGGCCCGGCGCGGCCGCGACGCGATCAGCGCCGCCCACTCGATCGTGCGCTCGCGCAGCTCGTCGTCCGCGTAGAGCCGGTTGACCCCGCCCACCCGGTACAGCTCCTCCGCGGTGAGCGGCTCGCCCGACACCATGATCTCCATCGCCTTCGACTGGCCGACGAGGCGCGAGAGCCGCACCGTGCCGCCGCCACCCGGAATGACGCCGAGCGCGACCTCGATCTGCGCGTAGGTCGCCGCGGCACCGGCCGTGCGCAGGTTGCACGCCCACGAGAGCTCGGCGCCGCCTCCCCACGCCTGCGCGTGGTTGCACGAGATCGAGATGAACGGGCCGCGCTCCAGCTCGTTGGTGACGCGGCGCCACAGCAACGGGTCGCCGCTGATGGCGGTCGGGTCGTCGTAGGCGTTGATGATGTCCGGCAGCCACGCGTGCGCCATGAAGTAGCCGGGCACGTCGGAGGCCAGCACGACGGCCAGGCAGCGCTTCGCCTTGGCTTCGTCGAGGGCGTGCTCGAGCGCCTGCAGCAGCTCGTAGGAGCCGAAGTTCTGCGGCGGGTTGTCGAGCACGAGCAGGCCGACGCCGGGCGCGGGATACGAGACGTGCACGGAACCTGCCACAGAACCTCCAGCTATAGACGGTCCTCGATTGAACACCGCAGCCTGTTGACCCTAACATTGCCGCCATGACCAGCCGCTACAGCCTGCCGCCCCGCGAGCACGTCGTGCTGCGCTACCTCGTCGACCGCTTCGCGGAGGAGCGGCCCGACCAGGTGTTCGTGAAGTTCGCGAGCGGCGAGGAGTGGACGTTCGCGCAGCTCCGGGAGGAGACGCGCAAGGCTGCGAGCGGCTTCCGCCGGCTCGGCGTGCAGCAGGGCGACCATGTCGCCTCGTTCCTGCCCAGCTCGGCCGAGGCGGTACGGGTCTGGTACGGCCTCAACTACCTGGGCGCGGTCTACGTGCCGCTCAACCCGGCGTACAAGGGCCACCTGCTCGAGCACGTGATCCGCACCTCGGACGCCTCGCTGATCGTCACGCACCACGAGCTCGCGGCGCGCCTGGCCGATATCGACCGCTCGCTGCTCACCGACATCGTGCATCTCGGCGGCGAAGGGGTCGACATCCCGGGGCTGCACCGGCACGCGGGCTCCGTGCTCACGGAGGCCCCGGTCGACCCGGCCGCGCTCGAGCTCGACCGGCCGATCGAGCCCTGGGACACGCAGGGCATCTGGTACACGTCGGGCACCACCGGCCCCTCGAAGGGCGTGCTCAGCTCGTACATGCACGCCTACGAGATGTTCGGCCCGGAGACCCTGCCGTTCATCACGGCAGAGGACCGCTACATGATCAACCTGCCGCTGTTTCACATGGGCGGCACCGGCCTCTGGAACTCGATGCTGCTGCGCGGCGGCTCTGTCGCCTTCATCGAGCGCTTCCAGACCGACAGGTTCTGGGAGCAGGTACGGACGACCGGGACGACCGTCGTGTTCCTGCTGGGCGCGATGGCCGCCTTTCTCGAGAGCCGGCCGCCGCAGCCCGACGACCGCGACCACCCGATGCGCCTGATGTTCATGGTGCCGGTGGTCGAGAACGTGCCGCAGTTCGCCGAGCGCTTCGGCGTCGAGGTGCGCGCCATCTACAACATGACCGAGATCTGCATGCCCATCATCACCGAGCCGACGCCGTCGCTCCCCGGCACCTGCGGCCGCGTCCGCGTGGGCGTCGAGGTGCGCCTGGTCGACGACAACGACGTGGACGTGCCGATCGGCGAGGTCGGCGAGTTCATCGTCCGCTGCGACCGGCCGTGGGGCATGAATCACGGCTATTACAAGATGCCCGAGGCGACCGCCGCGGCCTGGCGCAACGGCTGGTTCCACACCGGCGACGGCGGGCGGATGGACGCCGACGGCAACTACTTCTTCGTCGACCGGCTGAAGGATGCGATCCGGCGCCGCGGCGAGTTCGTGTCGTCGCTCGAGCTGGAGATCGAGCTCTGCGCCCATCCCGATATCCAGGCGGCCGCCGCGATCGCGGTCAAGAGCGAGCTGGCCGAGGAGGAGATCCTCGTCGTCCTGATCCCCGCCGACGGCCGCACCATCGACTTCCCCGCAGTCGTCGGCTGGCTGCGCGAGCGCGTCCCGTACTTCATGGTGCCGCGCTACTTCCGCTCCGTCGCGGAGATGCCGATGACGCCGACGCAGAAGATCCGCAAGACCGTGCTGCGCGAGGCTGGCCTGACGGCGGACACCTGGGACCGCGAGGCCGCCGGAATCATCATCAAGTCGGACAGGCTGACGCTGTAGGCCCCGGGCGCGCGGCGCCTACCCGACCGCCGGAATGCCACGCGTCCACCGACAGGTAGATCAGCTCCTTCTCGTTCGCGCGCAGCACGCCGCTGCGCCACGGCACGGCGCAGAGCTCGCGGAACGCGTCGAACATC
>JANXXF010000454.1 GCA_025350775.1 Actinomycetes bacterium | reverse complement strand
ACGCAGGCATGCTCGCCACCGTGCTCAACTCGCTGGCCGTCCAGGACGCGCTCGAGCGGCGCGGCGCCCAGACCCGCGTGCTCTCGGCTCTCACCGTCGCCGAGGTCGCAGAGCCGTACATCCGCCGCCGCGCCATCCGGCACCTCGAGAAGGGCCGTATCGTGATCTTCGCGGCCGGCACCGGCAACCCGTTCTTCACCACGGACACGGCTGCCTCGCTGCGCGCCCTCGAGATCGGCGCCGAGGCGATCCTGATGGCGAAGCACGGAGTGGAGGGCGTCTACGACGGCGACCCTCGCACCGACCCGTCCGCCACCTTCCTGCCGACCGTGACGCACCTGCAGGCCATCGAGCGCGGCCTCAAGGTGATGGACACGACGGCCCTGTCGCTCTGCATGGACAACGATCTGCCCATCTACGTGTTCCGGCTCGCCGAGGGCAACTTCTCGCGCGTCGTCGCGGGCGAGCGCGTCGGAACCATCATCTCGACCAACCCAGACCAGGGAGCCACGCGATGATCGACGAGTTCACCGAAGACGCCGTCCGCCGCATGGACAAGTCCGTCGAGGCGACGCACTCGGCCTTCAACGGCATCCGCACCGGCCGGGCGTCGGCGGCCCTGCTCGACCGCATCTACGTCGACTACTACGGGACACGCTCGCAGCTCAAGTCGATCGCGACGGTCGGCGTGCCGGAGCCGAGGATGCTGACCATCCAGCCGTTCGATCCCAGCTCGATCAAGCTGATCGAGAAGGCGATCATGGAGTCCGACCTCGGCCTGACACCGTCGAACGACGGCAAGCTGATCCGGCTGCCGATCCCCTCGCTCACCGAGGAGCGGCGCAAGGATCTCGTCAAGCAGGTGCGCCACTACGCGGAGGAGGGCCGCATCTCGGTCCGCAACGTCCGCCGCGACGTCATGCACGACCTCAAGCAGCTGGTGCACGGAGGCGACGTCGGCGACGACGAGGAGCGCCGCGCCGAGGAGCGCGTCCAGAAGCTGACCGACGACCACATCCATCGCATCGACGACCTTCTGAAGAAGAAGGAAGCCGAGATCATGGAGGTCTGATCACGCCGCTGAGCCTTCTCACCCGCCTCTGGACGCTCCGGGGGCTCCGCTCGGTCGAGCCGGAGCTGCCCGAGGTCGCGCGTTCGATCGCCGTGATCATGGACGGCAACGGCCGCTGGGCGAAGAAGCGCGGCCTGCCGGTCGCCGCGGGGCATCGCGCGGGCACGAAGGCGCTGCGGCGGACGGTGGAGGCGGCGCTCGAGCTCGGTGTCGAATCGCTCACGGTGTATGCGTTCTCGACCGAGAACTGGTCGCGGACGCCGGACGAGGTCGCGGCGCTGATGGAGATCTTCGGCGAGACGATCGAGCGGGAGCTGCCCGACCTCTGCAAGCAGGGCGTGCGCTGCCGCTTCATCGGGCGGCGCGACCGGGCTCCGGCCGGGCTCCAGGCGCAGATGGCGTGGCTCGAGCAGGAGACGGAGGGCTACGACCGGCTCGACCTGTGGATCGCGTTCGACTACGGCGGGCGCGCCGAGATCGTGCAGGCCGCGCGCCGCATCGCCGAGGCCGGCATCGACCCCTCCGAGATCGACGAGAACGTCGTGGCGGCGAACCTCTACGCGCCGGAGATGCCGGATCCCGACCTGATCATCCGAACCTCCAGCGAGCTACGGGTGTCGAACTTCCTGCTCTGGCAGCTCGCCTACGCCGAGCTCGTGTTCGTGGAGACGCTCTGGCCGGACTTCGGCGAGAAGGAGCTGCGCGAGGCCCTCGCCGCCTACGCGCGCCGCCGCCGCCGGTTCGGCGGGCGTTAGGTCCCCGATGGCGAACTTCCTCTCCCGGCTGCTCGTCGGAGCGGCGCTGCTGCCGCTCACCCTGGGCGTCGTCTGGCTCGGCGGCTGGTGGCTCTTCGCCCTGGCGATGGCGATGGCGGCGGTCGGCATCCACGAGCTCTGCCTGGTCACGCGGCCGCTGCGGCCGATGCTGATCGCCGGCTACGGCGGCGTCACGCTCACCGTGCTCGGGGCGCAGCTGGGCGGGACGGAGTGGGCGCTGGGCGGCTTCGCCTCCACCATCGCCCTCGCCTTCGTGATGAAGGGAGTGTCCGACACGAAGGGCTCGGCGACGGTGTCGGTCGCGACGACGGTGCTCGGCGTCGCCTGGATCGGCCTCGGCGCCTCCTTCCTGCTGTTGCTGCGCGACATCCCCGCGCACGGCCGCCTCGCCTGCTTCGCCGTGCTGCTCGCGATCTTCGCCTCCGACACCTTTGCCTTCTTCGGCGGCAGGCTGTTGGGCCGGCACAAGCTGGCGCCGACGCTATCGCCCGGCAAGACCTGGGAGGGGCTCGCGTTCGGCATCGCCGCCGCCGTGTTCGTCGTGTGGATCTCGACCTACGGGCGCAGCTGGCTGACGCAGGGCGACGCGCTGCTGCTGGGCGTCGCCGTCGCGGTGGCGGCCCCGCTCGGCGACCTCTTCGAGTCCGGCCTCAAGCGCGACATGAACGTGAAGGACACCGGCAAGATCCTCGGTGGCCACGGCGGCGTGCTCGACCGCGTCGATTCGCTCCTCTTCGCCATCCCCGTCGCGTACTACGTCGTCGCGGCGTTCGGGAAGGCCTAGCGGGCCGTCGGCGTTGTTCCGGGCATGACCAGCATCCTCGCGCTCTCCGGCAGCCTGCGCCGCGCCTCGTTCAACAGCGGCCTCGTCCGGGCGGCGGTCGAAGTCGCACCGGCCGGCATCACCGTCACGACCTTCGATCTGCGGCCAGTGCCGTTCTACGACGGCGATCTCGAGGAGGCGGGCCTGCCAGCGGCCGTGTTCGCTCTGAAGGCGGCGATCGCGGCCGCTGACGGCGTCCTGCTCTGCTCGCCCGAGAACAACGCCTCGGTGCCGGCGGTGCTGAAGAACGCCATCGACTGGGCCTCACGCCCACAGGGCGCGATTCAGGGCAAGCCGGTCGCGCTCGCGGGCGCGACGCCTGGCGGCCTCGGCACCGTACGCGGCCAGATCGCCTGGCGGCAGAGCCTGGCGAACCTCGCGGTGCCGCTGCTTCCGGCGCCGTCGCTGCTGGTGTCGGGCGCGGGAGACAAGTTCGACGCCGACGGCAACCTCACCGACGCCCAGACGCGTGACGACCTGGCTGCGCTGTTGACGGCCTTCGCCGCCTGGATCGCCCGCGGCCGCTGAGCTGCGCAGTCGCACGCAGAGAGGGCCGTACACTGCGAGAGGTGAAGCGCATCGCACTCCTCGGAGCCACCGGCTCGATCGGCCGGCAGGCGATCGAGATCGTCGAGGCGCACCCCGAGCTCGAGCTGTGCGCGCTCGCCTCGGGGTCGCAGCCGCTCGACGAGCTGGCCGCCCGGCTGGGCGTCCGGCACACGCAGGTCGGCGGCGACCTCACGGAGCTGCTGGAGCGCTGCGAGCCCGACGTCGTGCTCAACGCTGTGGTCGGCTTCGCCGGCCTCCCGGCGACGATGTGGACGCTCGAGCGCGGCATCGACCTCGCCCTTGCCAACAAGGAGAGCCTCGTGGCGGCAGGCGATCTCGCGCTGGCGGCGCAGGCGCGCGGCGGCGGGAGGCTGCTACCGGTCGACAGCGAGCACTCGGCGGTGTTCCAGTGCCTCGAGGGCCATCCGGCCGAGCAGGTGCACTCGATCGTGCTTACCGCGTCGGGCGGGCCATTCCGCGGGCGCACCCGCACCGAGCTGGTCGAAGTTACCCGTGAGGAGGCGCTGGCTCACCCGACCTGGAGCATGGGGCCGAAGATCACGGTCGACTCCGCCACGCTTGCCAACAAAGGCCTCGAGGTGATCGAGGCGCACTACCTCTTCGGCCTTCCGTACAGCCGGATCGAGGTGACAGTGCACCCGACCTCGATCGTCCACTCGCTCGTCCGCTTCCGCGACGGCGCCACGCTCGCGCACCTCGGCTACCCGGACATGCGCGTCCCGATCTCGTACGCGCTCACCTATCCCGAGCGCGCCGCCACGCCGCTGCCGCCGCTCGACTTCGCCGCCGGGCTGACGCTCGAGTTCTCGGCGCCCGATCTCGACGCGTTCCCGATGCTGGCTCTTGCGCGTGCCGCCGGGGAGCGGGGCGGCACGCTGCCGGCGGCCTTCAACGCCGCCAACGAGGTGGCCGTCGCCGCGTTCCTGGCCGGCCGGCTGCCGTTCCTCGGCATCGCCGCGCTCACCGAGCAGGTGCTGGCCGCCGTCCCGGGCACCCCCGCGCGCGACCTGGACGAACTCGTCGCAGCGGACGCCGAGGCACGGCGCACGGCGACCCTGCTGATGGCGCTGCAGCCATGACGGCGGTCCTGGCGTGAACTTCGTCGTCGCCGTCCTCGGCCTCGCCGCGCTGATCCTCATCCACGAGGCCGGCCACTTCTTCGTCGCCCGCGCGGTGGGCATGAGCCCGCGCAAGTTCTACCTGGGCTTCCCGCCGGCGCTCGTCAAGCGCACCCGCAACGGCATCGAGTACGGCATCGGCACGATCCCGCTCGGCGGCTACGTGAAGATCCCGGGGATGCACCGCCCGGCCGCAGGCGACGTCGACGACTACTTCGGGCCGGTGCTGCGCGAGCTGCCGGGCCTCGTGCGGCCGCTCAACGAGGTGAGGAACGCGCTCGCCGCCGAGGACTTCCTGGCGGCACGGGCGGCGCTGCCGGCGGTCGAGGCGATGCTCGCCGGTGCCGACCTTTCGGCGGCTGCTGCGAAGGCAGCCGACCGCGGCCTGACCGAGCTCGCCGACGCCTGCGCCGACGATGCCTACTGGCGCGCCCGCACCTGGAAGCGCGTCGCCGTGATCCTCGCCGGGCCAGGAGCTAACTTCCTCGTCGCGCTCGGGCTGTTCTGGGTCGTGTTCATGGTCTCGCTGGGGCCAGCCACGAACCGCATCCAGCGAGTCGACCAGACCGTCCGCAGCGGTACCTCAGACATCCGCTCGCCCGCGTTCACGGCCGGGCTCCGTGACGGTGACGTGGTCGTCCGGGTCAACGGCAAGCCGACTGTCGACGGCGAGCAGCTGCGCCAGGCGATCCAGAGCACGACCGGCGGGCCGCTGGCGCTCGTCGTCCGCCGCCACGGCCGCTCCCTCACTCTGCCGGCCGTGCGGCCGCTGCTGCTCGACGGCGCCTACCGGCTCGGCATCGGCCTCGACGACTCCGGCTACCCGGCGGGCGAGGCCGCGCTGCGTGCGGTGAAGGCCCTCGGCTTCATCAGCCGCGACACGGGCGTCTCGCTCGGGAACCTCATCCACCAACAGGGCCGCGACCAGATCTCCAGCCCGGTCGGCATCGTCCGCGCGTCCGCGCGGGCTGCATCGTCCGGCTGGGTGGCCTACGTCACCCTGCTCGCCTTCATCAGCCTCTCGCTGGGCCTGCTCAACCTGTTGCCGCTGCTACCGCTCGACGGTGGCCACATCGCGGTGTCGCTGATCGAGGGCATCCGTGGCCGCTCCTTTGCGAAGGCGGCGTACATGCGGATCTCGGTGATCGGCATCGCGCTCGTGCTGATGCTCTTCTTCATCGGCCTGACGAACGATGTCGGCGGTCGCGGCGGCTGAGCCGGCGGGCGGGGCGGCTGAGCCGGCCGGCGGGGCGGCCGGGCCCGACGGCACCGTGCCGGGGCATGCGCCCGGCGGCACGACCGCACCAATCTCTACAATCTGCGGCCGTATGCCCATGACCCGGCAGATCAGCGTAGGCGGCGTCACCATCGGCGGCGGCGCGCCCGTGCGGGTGCAGTCGATGACCCTCACCAAGACGCACGACGTGTCGGCAACGGTCGCGCAGATTGCAGCGCTCGCCTCTGCCGGCTGCGAGATCGTGCGCTGCGCCGTCCCCAAGACCGAGGACGCGCTTGCCCTGCGGAAGATCGTCAAGCTCTCGCCGATCCCGGTCATCGCCGACATCCACTTCAACGCGAGCCTCGCGCTGAAGGCGATCGAGTCGGGCGTCGCTGCGGTGCGCATCAACCCGGGCAACATCGGCGGCCCGGACAAGGTCGCGCTCGTCGTCGAGGCGGCGCGGAAGGCCGGCATCCCGCTGCGGATCGGCGCCAACTCGGGCTCGCTGCCCAAGCACCTCGACGCCCTCGCCCAGAAGGATCAAGCCGAGGCGCTCGTCGAGGCCGCCCTCGAGGAGGTGCGCCTGCTCGAGCAGCTCGACTTCTTCAACTTCAAGATCTCGGTCAAGTCGAGCAACGTGCCGACCATGATCCGCGCCTACCGGCTGCTTTCGTCCAAGGTGGACTATCCGCTGCATCTGGGCGTCACCGAGGCGGGGCCGCCCACGACCGGTGCGATCAAGAGCGCCGCCGGCATGGGCGCGCTGCTGATCGACGGCATCGGCGACACCATCCGCGTCTCGCTCACCGCCGACCCGGTCAAGGAGATCGAGGTCGCCTTCGACATCCTCAAGGCGCTGCACCTGCGTGAGCGCGGGCCGATCCTCATCTCCTGCCCCTCCTGCGGCCGCGACAACGTTGGCGTCGAGAGCCTGGCGGTCGAGGTCGAGACCCGGCTCAAGCAGTACCCGGAGGCCTTCGAGGTCGCCGTGCTCGGCTGCGCCGTGAACGGCCCTGGCGAGGCGGGCGACGACGACTTCGGCATCGCCGGTGGCCGCGACGTCGGCTTCCTCTACGCCCACGGCCGCGTGCTCAAGAAGGTCGACTCGGAGATCCTGATCGACGAGCTGTTCAGCGAGATCGACCGCTGGATCGCCGACGGCATGCCGCGGCCGAAGCGCCTGAAGATGGCCAAGTCCGCCGCGCTGGCGATGGCCGAGATGTCGGCCATCCCGCTCGACTGAGTCACGTCCACGTCCGGGCGGCCCTGCCGGCGCCTGCAGCAGATCCCCGCGCCCGGTCTCCAGCGGCTCTCCGCGCTGCGCGTTGCCCCTCTTGGCTACGCTCCCCGGCACGATGCCGACCCGTGCCTCCCAGCTCTTCCTGCCGACTCTCCGTGACGACCCCGCCGAGGCGGAAGCCGCCAGCCATCGCCTGCTGCTGCGCGCGGGCCTGATCCGCCAGGTCGGCGCCGGCCTCTACAGCTTCCTGCCCGCAGGCTGGCGGATCCATCAGAAGGTCGTGCAGATCATCCGCGAGGAGATGGACGCGATCGGCGGGCAGGAGCTGCTGATGCCGCTACTGACGCCCGCCGAGCTGTGGCAGAAGACCGGCCGCTACGGCGTCTCCGAGCTGTACAAGCTGAACGACCGTAACGAGCGGCCCTTCGTGCTGGCGATGACGCACGAGGAGACAGTCACGTTCCACGCGACCGAGCTCAACTCGTACAAGCAGCTGCCGCAGATCTGGTACCACTTCGGCACGAAGGCGCGCGACGAGCCGCGTCCGCGCGCCGGCCTGCTGCGCGTCCGCGAGTTCATCATGAAGGACTCCTACTCGTTCGACCGCGACGAGCAGGGCCTGGACGTCTCCTACTGGAAGCACGCCGAGGCGTACCGGCGCATTTTCGACCGCTGCGGCCTCGAGTACTACGAGTGCGAAAGCGACGTCGGCCTGATGGGCGGCTCGCTGGCGCACGAGTACCTGGCCCCGTGCGACGCCGGCGAGAACGAGGTCGCCCTCTGCGACCGCTGCGACTACTCCGCCAACGTCGAGGTCGCCTCCTCCGTGGCCGCGGCGCCTGCGTTCGCGCCGTCGCGCGAGCAGCCCGAGGAGATCGAGACGCCGAACGCCACCACGATCGACGCGCTTGCCGCGCTGCTCGGCATCGACCCGCGCACGACGTCGAAGGCGATGCCCGTCGTCGGGCCGGACGGCCAGCTCGTGCTCGGCCTGGTGCGCGGCGACCATCGCCTGCACGAGCTGAAGCTGCAGAAGGCGCTCGGCGGCGAGTTCCGGCCGGCGCACCCCGACGAGATACGCACCGCGTTCGACGCCGACGGCGGCTCGCTCGGCCCGGTGGGGATCACCATCCCGATCATCGCCGACGAGACGCTGCGCACCGGCAACTACGTCGCGGGCGCCAACCGCAACGGCTGGCACCTGCTCGGCGTCGAGGCAGGCCGCGACTACCAGGCCCGCTTCGCCGACATCCGCGAGGTGAGCGCGGGGGAGGGGTGCCCGCGCTGCGGAGGCACGCTGCGCATCGAGCCGGCGATCGAGATCGGCAACATCTTCAAGCTCGGCACGCGCTACTCGGTTCCGCTCGGCGCGCAGTTCCTCGACGAGGCCGGCGAGCAGCGGCCGCTCGTGATGGGCAGCTACGGGATCGGCCCGGCACGCACGTTGGCGGCCGTGATCGAGCAGCACAACGACGACAAGGGCATCTGCTGGCCGGCGGCGGTGGCACCGTGGCACGTTCACATCGTGGCCATGAACGCCGCGGGCGAAGAGGTCGTCGCGATCGCAGAGCAGGTCAGCGCCGCCGTCGAGGCGGCCGGCCACACAGTGCTGCTCGACGACCGTGAGAAGCGCCCGGGCGAGAAGTTCGCCGACGCCGACCTGCTCGGCTGCCCGGTGCGCATCACCGTGGGCAAGAAGACGCTGGAGGACGGCGCCGTCGACGTCAAGCTGCGCGCCACCGGTGAGGAGGGACGCGTGGCCGTCGCGGCCGTGCCGGCGCGGGTAGGGGAGCTGCTCCGGTAGTGGCCCGCCAGCGGCGCTTCAGCGAGGAGCCCTTTGGAGCCACGATCACACGGCTGATGGAGGAGGCCGGCATCACCTACCGCGGCCTGGCCGAGAAGAGCGGGCTGTCGGCCGGCTACCTCAATCACGTCGTGCACGGCAACCGGCCGGTGCCGTCCGGCGACATCGTCGCGAAGCTTGCTGCCGCGCTCGGCGTCGAGGCAGAGCACTTCCTCGAGGTGCGTATCCGTACCATCACCGAGCGGCTCGAGGCGATGCCCGACCTGGTCGACCGGCTCTACAAGCGGCTGCGCGAAGAGGGCGGCGGCGGGTAGGGCGCCTGGTGGCCGCGGCACGAAGCAGCGTCCGACCGCGGCACGCGAGGATGACGCGAGCCGACGGCAAGGCTCCCGGGGCAGATCCCTCGATCGAGGGATAGAAGATCCCCCTTCATGGTGACACCCTCGCCGGCCCGGCGGCCTACGGTGCGCGCTGCAGGAACGAATCCTGCAGCCCGCGCGCAGCGGCACTGCGCCGAGAGACTACTGGAGGAGCAACGGTGCACAAGCACGACACGAAGGCAAGCAGGCGGAAGCGGCGCGCACGGCTCGCGGCCGCGATGGCGACCGTCTTCGCCGTCGCCGCTGTCGCCGTCGGCGGCACTGCTGCCAGCGCCGGCGCTGCGCATGCGGACGGCAAGGGTCCGCTGACGTCGATGGCAAGCTGGTGCTGCTAGGGCCTAACGTCACTCTTCCAGGGCCTGGCGCCACAGGCGGCGCCAGGCCACTCGACTCCGCGCCTCCACCGCGGCGTTCCGGTAGCCTTGGCT
>JANXXF010000412.1 GCA_025350775.1 Actinomycetes bacterium | reverse complement strand
GCGCTCGGTGGGGCTCTCGGCGGCCCAGGTCGCGGTCGGGCTGTCGCTGGCGGGCGGGCTGGGCTTCGCCTGCGCCGTGCCGGGCGGGCGGCTGGTCGACCGGGCCGGGCCGCGCCGCGTCCTGATGGTGGCCGGCAGCATCGGCATCGCCGGGTACTGCTCGTACGCCCTGATCGACTCGTTCGCCGGCTTTCTCGTGGTGATCTCGGTGCTCGGCATCGTCAACCGGCTCGACCGCATCGCCATCGGCGCCCTCGTCGGCGGGCTGCTGGCGCAGGGCGACCGCGTCAAGGCGTCGGCCTACCTGCGCTCGGTGAGCAACCTCGGCTTCTCGGCCGGGGCGGGGCTGGCCGGGCTTGCGCTGGCGCTCGACACGCGGCCCGCCTACCTGGCGCTGCCGTTCGGCACCGCCGCCACCGGCGCCGCCGTGATCCTGCTGCGCAACCGGCTCCCCGTGGTGCCGCCGGTCCCGCCGCACCGGGACGGCGACCGGCGCTGGGTGGCCTTGCGCGACCGGCCGTTCGTGGCGTTGACGGCGCTCTTCGGGGTCGCGCGGCTCGACAGCGCGATCCTCGACATCGGCCTGCCGCTGTGGATTATCCACCACACGACGGCGCCGCGGCCGCTTGTCGCCTGGCTGGTGATCGTCAATACCGCGCTCGTGATCCTGCTGCAGGTGCGGGCGGCGCGGGGCTCGAACACCATGCAAGGGATCGTGCGCGCGAAGCGGCTCGCGTCAGTGGCGATGATCGGCGCCTGCCTCGTCTTCGGGGCGAGCGGCTCGCTGCCGCAAGCCGCCGCGATCCTGGCGCTGATCGCCGGCATGGCGCTGCTGACGGTGGGCGAGCTGCTGATCTCGGCGGCAGGCTGGAGCGTCCGCTACGGGCTGGCGCGCGAGCACGCGCAGGGCGAGTACGGCGCCGTGTTCGGCCTCGGCTCGTCGGCAATGGACATGGTCGGCCCAGCGCTCGTGGTGCTGCTCACCGACCGCTACGGGCTGACGGGCTGGGGCGCGCTGGCGGCGATCTACGCAGCACTCTTCGTCGCGATCCGGCCTGTCGTGGAGTGGGCCGGGTCGCGCGTGGCGGCCCGAGTGTAAGCGGTGCTTGCGTAGGCTAGTGAAGTTTCACTAACATAGGTCGCCGTGACCGCCTCCCCTGCCTCCCGGCCCCGCCTGCCCGCCGACGAGCGTCGCCGGGCCGTCCTCGATGCGGCACGCGACGTGTTCGCCCGGCGCGGCTATCACGGCGCCGGCATCGCCGAGATCGCCGCCACCTGCGGCTGCTCCGAGCCGATCCTCTACCGCCACTTCGTCTCGAAGCAGGCCCTGTTCGCCGCCGTGCTCGTCGACTCGGCCGACCTGCTGCGCGCGCGCATCGCACCGCTGTTCGAGGAGGCCGAGGATCCGCTCGACGCGCTCGTCGCGGTCGCGGCAACCGCCACCGAGGACGCGCTCTTCATCCAGATCTCGCGCCTCCGCATGCTCGCAGCCACGCTCGTCTCGGAGCCCGAGATCCAGGAGGCCCTGGCGCAGACCGTCACCGAGATGCACGGCCGCCTGACCGGCCTGATGACCCGAGCGCGTGAGCACGGCTCGCTGCGCCCCGGCATCGACCCCGCCGAGGCCGCCTGGCTGTGGTTCGGCGTCGCGCTGCAGGTCGGCTATCGCGGCGCCGTCTTCGGCACCGAGCGCCTCGGCGACACCCGCCGCACCGCCACCGCGCTGATCGACCTCTTGACCACCACCCCGCAGGCCGCAGCACGCCCAGCCGCCGCCACCCGCCCAACGCAGGAGAGCCGCCCGTGAGAGCCCGCCTCAGCAGCGTCGATCACAAGTGGTGGACGCTGTTCGCCATGTGTTTCGCCCTGTTCATGATCATGCTCGACAACACGATCGTGAACGTCGCACTGCCCTCCATCCAGCGTGACCTGAAGACGTCCCCGGCGAACCTGCAGTGGACGATCGACGCCTACATCCTCACCTTCGCCGCGCTGATCCTGCTGGGCGGCAAGCTCGGCGACCGCTTCGGGCGGAAGCGAATCTTCATCGTCGGCCTCGGCATCTTCACCGTCGCCTCGATGCTGTGCGCGCTCGCCACGAGCGATGCCGAGCTGATCGCGGCACGGGCGTTCCAGGGCGTCGGCGGAGCGCTGCTCAACCCACTGTCGCTGTCGATCATCGCGTCGACGTTCCCGCGCAAGCAGCTGCCCACGGCGATCGGCATCTGGGCGGGCGTCTCCGGGCTCGGCCTCGCGGTCGGCCCCGTGGCGGGCGGCTTCCTCGTCGAGCAGGCGTCGTGGTCGGCGGTCTTCTGGATCAACGTGCCGATCGGCGTCGTGGCGGTGCTCGTCACGCTCTGGGCGGTGCGCGAGTCGAAAGACCCGTCGACGCGGCACCTCGACCTGACCGGCACGACGCTCGTCACCGCCGGCCTGGCCGCCCTCGTCTGGGCGCTCATCAAGGCGAGCTCGCACGGCTGGGGCTCCGCTTACACGCTCGGCTTCCTCGGCGGCGCGATCGCCCTGCTCGTGCTCTTCATCGTCTGGGAGCGCCACGTCGACGACCCGATGCTGCCGCTCTCGTTCTTCCGCCGTCGCGTGTTCTCGGTAGCGACCGCCATCGTCGCGCTGGTCGGGTTCGGGATGTTCGGGGTGATCTTCTTCATCAGCATCTACTTCCAGAACGTGCAGGACTACTCGCCGTTGCAGGCCGGCGTGCGCTCGCTGCCGATGACGATGATGCTGATGGCGCTCGCGCCGCTCGCCGGCAAGATCAATGCGCGCATCGGGCCGCGCCTGCAGCTGACCGTCGGCATGCTGCTCTCGTCGGCGGGCCTGTTCGGGCTGTCGCGCATCGGGGTGCACTCGTCGTACAACGCGATCTGGCCGTTCTACGCGCTGATGGGCGCCGGCCTCTCGTTCTCGATGCCCGCGGTGTCGGCAACCGGGATGGCCGCGGTCGACCCACGCAAGACCGGCGTCGCCTCGGGTGTCATCAACGCGTCGCGCCAGGTTGGCGGGGCGCTCGGGATCGCGGTGCTCGGGTCACTGGGCGCATCGCTCACCAACAGCCGCTGGAGCGACAACCTCGCGACTCTGCCCGCGGACGTCCAGGCCAAGCTGACGGGGGCGCGCGAGCTCGTACTCGGCGGGCAGGGCGCAGAGGTCGGCCGGATGGCAGGGCCGGAGGCGCAGGCCGCGGCTGCGAACGCCTTCGTGCACGGTGTCTCGGGCGCGCTGCTCTGCGGTGGAGCGTTGATGCTGCTCGCCGCCGCGATCGCCTACTTCGGCCTGTGGGGCTTCAAGATGCCGGTGCAGCAGGAACGGCCGGTCGCGGTCGAGGCCTGAGCCGGGGTCAGGCGGGCGGCACGGACGCGGGCACGGGCGCCGGAGTGGGCGGCACGACGGTGGGTCGCACCAGTGCGGCCCGCGCGTGCTCGGCGGCCGGGCGCACGCAGCAGCCCTCGACGTGGTCGTTGACGAGGCCCATCGCCTGCATCAGCGCGTACATCGTCGTCGGCCCCACGAACGACCAGCCGCGCCGCTTGAGATCCTTCGAGAGCGCGGTCGAGGCGGGCGACTTCGGCAGCCGCAACAACTCCTCCCGGGTGATGCGTGCCGGGCGGTCGGCCGGGGTCGGCTCCCACTGCCAGAGGTAGCCGGCGAGCGAGCCGTGCTCGGCGACGAGCTCGCCGGCGCGCTGCGCGTTGTTGAGGACGGAGGCGATCTTGCCGCGATGACGCACGATCGCCGCGTCCAGGACGAGCCGGTCGACGTCGCGCTCGCCCCAGCCGGCCAGCACACGGAAGTCGAAGCCGGCGAAGACGCTGCGGAACGCCTCGCGCTTGCGCAGGATCGTCAGCCAGGAGAGCCCCGCCTGGAAGCCCTCGAGGCAGAGCTTCTCGAAGAGCCGGCGGTCGTCCGTGACAGGGAAACCCCACTCGGCGTCGTGGTAGGCGCGGTAGTCCTCGGTCGAGCAGCCCCAGGAGCAGCGCGCGCGGCCGTCCGGGCCGACGGCGAGGCCCTCGGGCAGCGGAGCGACGGCGGGGCCAGCGGCGGCCTGGTCGCCAGGGGTCGCCGGGCCGCCCACTGCCGCCGGGCCGTCCCTCACGCGACGTCGCGCAGACGCTCGAGGATGCCGTAGGTGATGCCCCAGACGACGAGCTCCTCGCCCTCGTGCTCCGGCACGTACGCGGGCACCGGCTCGGCCTTCTCGGGGACAGCCGCCGTGCCGTGCGCCAGCAACAGCCGCGGCAGCTCGATCCAGTAGGCGCTCGCGATCTCGTGCGAGAGCTCGAGCGGTGGCCGCACCTGCAGCTCGGCGACGAACACGGCGATGTTGGTGTCGCCACTGGCGCGGTGGGCGCCGACATAGGTGCCGAGTGCGCCGAGGATGCGTCCGTGCCCAAGCACATCGAAGCCGAGCTCCTCGCGCGTCTCGCGCAGGGCGGTGTGCAGCAGGGTCTCGTCGCCGGGATCGTGTCGGCCGCCGGGGAGGCCCATGTGCCCCGACCATCTGTCACTCTCGAACACCTGCCGGCGGACGAGCAACAGCGCTTCGGCGTGCAGCAGCACCATCACCGCCGCTTCGAGCGCGGCACCTGCTGTGCGCGGGTGCGGACGCGGCGCGAGAGCCTGGGCGAGCTGCGCGACGGACGGGAACGGACGGTGCACCGGGACATCGTAGAAGGCCAGCGGGACAGGAGCGGGCTGCTGTGCTCGCCCGGGGAGATCGCGGGCCGGGTCGAGGACGTGCTGCCGGCGGTAGCGGCCCGCCGGCGATAGCTGCACGCCAGCGGTAGCTGCACGCCGGGGGCCTGCCCCTACCGCATAATCGGACAACTCTTGGACACTAGCCCCCGCAGCCACTTCGTCCTGCGCAGCCGCCTCGACGTGCCGGCCGCCGCTGCGTTCGCGTGGCACACGCGCCCCGGCGCATTCGAGCGGCTGTCGCCGCCGTGGGATCGCGTCCGCGTCGTCGAGCGCAGCGGCAGCGGCGTCGAGGACGGGGCACGGCTCGTGCTGGAGATCCGCAAGGGGCCGGCCCGGCAGCGCTGGGTCGCCGTCCACTCGGGCTACGAGCCGGGCCGGCGCTTCGTCGACACGCAGGAGTCCGGGCCGTTCGCCGCGTGGCAGCACACGCACACCGTCGAGCCCGACGGCGACAACGCCTGCACCCTCGAGGACTCGATCGCCTACTCGCTGCCGGGCGGCCTGCTCGGGGCGACGCTCGGCGGGCCGATCGCCCGGCGGACGCTGGAGCGGATGTTCGCGTTCCGCCACGTGCGCACCCGTGACGACCTCTCCCGCCACGCCGCCTACGCCGACCGGCCGCGCCTCCGGATAGGTGTCACCGGCGCGTCCGGCCTCGTCGGCTCGGCGCTCGTCCCGTTCCTCACCACGGGCGGCCACGAGGTCGTGCCGATCGGGCGCACGGCACCGCGGAAGCGCCCGGCTGGGAGGTCGCCGGCGTGGCCGCCCTCGACCGGCTCGACGCGGTCGTCCACCTCGCCGGCGAGCCGATCGCACAGCGCTGGTCGCCCGCGGTGAAGGAGCGGATCACGGCGAGCCGTAGCGGCGGCACGCGCGCCCTCGTCACGGCCCTCGCCGCGCTGCCACAGCCGCCTCGCACCCTGATCTCCGCGTCCGCGATCGGCTTCTACGGCGACCGCGCCGACGAGGAGCTCGACGAGGCGAGCGCAGCAGGCGCCGGCTTCCTGGCCGAGGTGTGCGCCGGCTGGGAGGCGGCCGCTGTCGGCGCCACGGGCGCCGCGACCGCAGCCCCGCGCGTCGCCGTCGCCCGCCTCGGTGTCGTCCTCTCGCCCCGCGGCGGCGCCCTCGCGAAGCTGCTGCCGTCATTCCTCGCCGGCGTCGGCGGCCCCGTCGGCAACGGCCGCCAGTGGGTGAGCTGGATCGGCCTCGACGATGCCGTCGGCGCCCTCCATCACCTGCTGCAGCACGACGAGCTGAGCGGCCCCGTCACTGTCGTCGCGCCCGGCCCTGTCCGCAACCGCGAGCTTGCGCGCACCCTCGGGCGCGTCCTGCGCCGGCCCGCGCTGCTGCCACTGCCGGCGCCCGCGGTGGCTGCTGCCTTCGGCGAGATGGGCCGCGCCACGCTGCTCGGCTCGCAGCGCGTGCTGCCTCGCCGGCTCGGCGAGAGCGGCTTCTCCTTCCTCGCGCCCGACCTCGAGTCGGCACTGCGGCGCGAGCTCGGCCGGTGAGCGAGCGCCGCGACGTGATCGTGGTCGGGGCGGGCATGGCCGGCCTCCGCTGCGCCGTCGAGCTCCGCGTCCGCGGGCTCGAGCCGCTCGTGCTCGAAGCGGCCGACGCCGTCGGCGGGCGCGTCCGCACCGACGAGATCGACGGCTTCCTGATCGACCGCGGCTTCCAGGTGCTGCTCACCGCCTACCCGGAGGCCCGCGCCGCGTTCGACTACGCCGAGCTCGACCTGCGACGGTTCGTTCCCGGCGCGCTCTGCAGGCGCGGCGATCGCTTCACGATCGTCGCCGACCCGTTTCGCCGCCCGCTCGCCGCGCTCGTCGGGCTCCTTGCCCCCGCCGGGCGGCCCGGTGACATCGCCCGCGTGCTGCGGCTACGGCGCGAGGCGCTGCAGGGCACGCTGCCCGAGCTGTTTGCCCGGCCCGAGACGACGACTGCCGAGCGGCTCAACGAGCTCGGCTTCTCGCCCGCCGTGCAGCAGACGTTTCTCCGGCCGTTCCTGGCCGGGATCTTCCTGGAGCACGAGCTCGAGACCTCGAGCCGCATGCTCGACTTCGTCTTCCGGATGTTCGCGACCGGCGCGACGGCGGTGCCCGCCCGGGGCATGGGGGCCCTGAGCGACCAGCTCGCAGCCAGGCTTCCGGCCGGGGCGATCCGCCTCGGCGCCCGCGTCGCCGCAGTCAAGCCCGGCGCAGTCGTGCTCGCGAGCGGAGAGCGGCTGGAGGCGCGTGCGGTCGTCGTCGCCACGACGGGGCTGCTCCCCGAGGTCGAGCCGCGCGCGTGGCGCTCCGTCACCTGTTTCTCGTTCGACGCACCCGTAGCGCCGGTGCACAAGCCGATCCTCGTGCTCGACGGGACGCGCGGCGGCCCTGTCACCAACCTCCACGTGGCGAGCGCGCTCGCCGGTGGCGTAGCGCCGCCCGGGCGGGCGCTCGTCTCGGCCTCCGTCATCGGCCCGTCCGGCACCGCCACCGAGGCCGACGTGCGCCGACAGCTCGCCGGCTGGTACGGCGCCGTAGTCACCGACTGGCGGCTCGTCCAGGCGCTGCACATTCCGCACGCGCTGCCAGTCGTGCAGCCACACCTGCGCGCACCGCGCCTCGACAGCGGCATCTTCGCCTGCGGCGACCACCTGCAGGGCCCGACACTCAACGCCGCGCTGGCGACGGGACGGCGGGCCGCCACTGCCGTCGTCGGCGCGCTCGCCCGCTAGGCTCCGCCGCTGCCACTCTCCACCGTCAGGCTCAGCGGCCCCTGGGACGCCGGCCGCGTCGCCGAGTTCCTCGACAGCGCAGTCATACCGATCCGGCTCGCCACGGTGACACCGTCGGGGTGGCCGACCGTGCTCTCGCTCTGGTTCGTCCGCAGCGACGACGTGCTGCTGTGTGCGACGCAGCGCAGCGCCTCTGTGGTGCAGGCGCTCGAGGCGGCGGGCCGTTGCGCGTTCGAGGTCGCGGGCGAGGGCATGCCGTACCACGGCGTCCGCGGCCGCGCCGAGGTAACGGTGACGCCGGATGAAGGCCTGGAGACCCTGAGGTTGCTTCTGCGCCGCTATCTCGGCGGCACCGACGGCGGGTTCGCCCGCCGGCTGCTCGCACGCACGTCGCCGGAGGTCGTCCTCCGGCTCGACCCGGTCGAGCTGTTCTCCTGGGACTACCGCACCCGCATGACTGACGCCTAGGCAGGCGTCTCGTCCGGCGTCTGCCACGAGCCCGTGATGACCGGCGCCGACGAGTGCTCGCCCCTGGCCCGTCGGCAGCGGCGACGACCCCGAGGCCGGCGCTTCGAGTAAGAGCTCGAGCGCCCCGGACTCGCCCGCGAGCGCAGCGCGATAGTACGGCAGGAACAGCGGGGCGACCCCCGACGAGAGGTCGGCGATCGTCGTCCCGCTTGCCGGAACCCCGGCCCAGCCAGGACTCGAGAGGAGCGGGCCGTCCGCCAGCACGTACCGCAGGTCACGGTCGTCGAGGGCGATCCCGGCGCCCGGCGAAAGGTCGAGCACGTGGGTGGCGAGCGTCGCCGGATGGGAGCCGAGGCCGAGTGCACGCCACGGCGGTGCGTCGGCGGCATCGGTCGTCGCCTCGGCGCCGGGCATCGTCCCCGCAGGCTAGCCCGTGCCGGGCCGCGCTGGAGGCGACCCGGGCAGCACGGCGAGCAGCCGGCGGCGGCGCTCGGCGAGCGCCTCGCGCGCAGCCGGGGCGATCTCGTCGGGCGTCCAGTCCCAGGCGCCGTCCCACTCCAGCGCGAGCGACGCCACCTCGGGCAGCGCCTCGATGCGCGCCCGCAGCTCCCGCTCGAAGAAGACGACGTAGAAGCAGCCGGGCGCGGTCGTGCGCAAGCGCAGCCGGACGTCGGCCCGGTCGGCCGTCACGCCACCCGCCGCGCCGCCGCCCGCCGCGCCACCGCCCACCACGCCGCCCGCCGCGCCGCCACCCG
>JANXXF010000401.1 GCA_025350775.1 Actinomycetes bacterium | reverse complement strand
CTCGTCGTCGCGCTGGCGGCGGTCGTGCTCGTCGTCGACCTGCACGGCGGCGTGTTCGGCCGCTCGGCCGCCGACCCCGCCACGGCCGCGTACGCGGCCGTCCGCGCGGCGCCGCCGGGCCGCCTAACGGAGCTGCCGGTGTTCCTGCCCGATGTCCACTACGGCAGCGTCTACCTGTACTACGCGCAGCAGGCGCCACGCCAGCGCACGGGCGGCTACTCCACGCTGGCGACCGCCGCCGCCGACGCGCAGGCCCGCAGCCTGGAGCCGCTCAACTGCGGCGACTGGACGGCACGGGCCGGGGCCGCTGCCGCGCTGCACCGCCTCGACGTCTCGGTGATCACGCTCCACCGTGGGCTCTTCACGCGCAACGTCGCCGTGCCCGACCGCTCCTGGTACGCCTGGCAAGGGCTGCTCGCGAACGGCTGGCGCGCGGTCGGAGTCGCGGCGGCCAGTCCGGCGACCGTCGGCGTGATCACGACCTTCGTCCGCGCTGCCGACGCCGGCGGCGGTGGCGGTCGGCTCCCGGCGAACCCGCTCGGCGAGCCCGACCGCGCATCGGCGCACTACTGCCAGGGCTGGTACGGGCCAGGCCCGGACGGCATCCCGATGAGCCGCAAGCGGGCGCCGCTATGGGTGTACGGCGCCGGCCCGCTGACGTTGCAGCTCGCGACGGGCGCGGGCCTCACAGCGGGCGCGGGCCTCGCGACCGGGACGGGCCTCGCGCTGCGCATCTCGGTGGACGGCGAGGAGGCGCTGTCGCGCAGCGTAGACGGCCGGGCGGCGGTGGGGGTGCCACTCGTGGGCGCACGCTGGCATCTGGTCACGGTCGAGGTCGACCGGCTCGTGCGGCAGGGGCGGCGCAACGAAGGCGCCCGGCTCGTCGGTCTGACGCTCGCCGGCCGCGAGGTGTAGCCGCGCCTACATCCCCATCGCGTGGTATCCGCTGTCGACGTAGAGGATCGTCCCGGTGACGTTCCTCCCGTCGTCCGACAGCAGGTACGCAGCGGCGCCACCGACGTCATCGGCATCGATCGGCCGGTGTAGCGGGGCGCGCTGGTCGACGATCTCCTCCATCGTGGCGAAGCCCGGGATCGAGCGCGCCGCGAGCGTGCGCACCGGGCCGGCCGAGATCGCGTTGACGCGGATGTTTTTCGTGCCGAGGTCCCAGGCGAGGTAGCGCATCGACGAGTCGAGCGCAGCCTTAGCGACGCCCATCACGTTGTAGCGCGGCACCGCGCGCTCGCCACCCAGGTAGGTCATCGTCACGATCGAGCCGCCACCGGCCGCCTCGAACAGCGGCTCCGCCGCCCGGGAGACCGCCACCAGCGAGTAGGCCGAGATGTCGAGCGCGAGCCAGAAACGGTCGCGCGGCGTGTCGGTGAAGCGGCCTTCGAGATCCTCCGCGGCAGCGAAGCCGACCGCGTGCACGAGAAAGTCGAGCTTGCCACCGAAGGTCGCCGAGACCTCGCCCATGACGCGGGCGATGTCGTCGTCGGAGCGGACGTCGCACTCGGTCACGAGCGGGCTGGCGACGGTGGCAGCGAGGTCGCGCACCGCCGACTCGATGCGCTCGCCCTGGTACGTGAACGCGATCTCGGCGCCCTCGCCAGCGAGGCGCCTGGCGATGGCCCAGGCGATCGAGCGCTTGTTAGCGACCCCGAGCACGAGGCCCTGCTTCCCGGCAAACCGTCCGCTTCCACTCATGGCGGCGAGCCTAGCAGGGGCGGCAGCGCTCCCTGCCGCGGCGGGCGCCCGCCGCAATGCACAGGGCGCCCGTCGTCCCGCAACGCGCTCGACCCGGCTCCAGGGGGGTAGGAGCCCCCGCACAACACGCGAAAGCGCGAGACTGTCGGCGTGCAACGCAACAGCGTCGGCAGCTTGCTCGAGGAGGCCCGCGAAGCGGCTGCGCACGCGCGCTGGCGCCTCGCCGTTCGCCGCACCTGGGCCGCGGCGTTCGCCGCCAACATCGCGGCCGATGAAGCCGCTCTCGAGGCCGTCGCGAGCCTCGCCGCCACGATCCGCGAACAGGCCGGCGACCGCATCGGCCGGGAAGCCGGCACGATCGTGCGCTACTGCCGCAACTGCGTCGACCTCGGCCTGGAGCCCCGGCGCAAGGGCATGCTCGACATGCTGTTCACCCGTCGCGGCCAGGGCACCCGGGGCGAGCCGACGAAGCGCTGCCCCGACTGCGCCGAGGCGGTCAAGCTCGCGGCAAAGGTGTGCCGCTTCTGCGGCTGCCGCTTCGAGCCGGAGGCCGCCAGGCCCGGAGCCGGGCCACCCGATCCCGGGACGCCGGTT
>JANXXF010000286.1 GCA_025350775.1 Actinomycetes bacterium | reverse complement strand
ACGTGGATGAGCAGGACGTTCGGCTTCAGCGGCTCGGTCGAGGAGATCTCGAACGGCGGGTGCGGCGCGCGCTTGAACTGGATGGCGATCGTCGTCTCGCGCTTGCCGAGCCGTTTACCGGCGCGGACATAGAACGGCGTGTCGGCCCAGCGCCAGTTGTCGACGTAGAGCTTCGCGGCGACGAACGTCTCGGTCGACGAGTCGCGGGCGACGCCGTGCTCCTCGCGGTAGCCGGCGACCTCGATGCCCTCGACGAAGCCGCGGCCGTACTGCCCGCGCACGATGTTCTTCGGCCCGGGCGTGTGCAGCGAGCGCAGCACCTTTACCTTCTCGTTGCGCACGGCGTCGGCCGAGAAGTCGCTGGGCGGCTCCATTGCAGTCAGCGCAAGCAGCTGCAGCAGATGGTTCTGGAAGATGTCGCGGATCGCACCGGACTCCTCGTAAAAGCCGGACCGCCCCTCGATGCCCATCGACTCGCCCACCGTGATCTGGACGTGATCGACGAACTGCCGGTTCCAGATCGGCTCGAAGATCCCGTTGGCGAAGCGCAGGGCGAGCAGGTTCTGGACCGTCTCCTTGCCGAGGTAGTGGTCGATGCGGTAGACCTCGCTCTCGACGAAGTGGTGAGCGATCTCGGCATTGAGCTGCTCGGCGCTCGCGAGGTCACGGCCGAATGGCTTCTCGATGACGAGCCGCGTCCAGCCGGGCAGCTCGTTGCGGTGCAGGCCGATGTCCTCGATGAGGGAACCGATGGCGGCGGGCGGCACGGCGAAGTAGTGGATGCGGTTGCCGTCGAGGCCACACCGGGCGTCGAGCTCGCCGAGCGACCGCCACAGCTCGTCGGTGCCGCCGGGCGTGCCCGGGTCGGCACTGACGTAGCGCATGCCGGCGGCGAGGCGCTCCCACGCGTCGGTCTCGAATGGATCGCGCGCGTGCTGCTCGATGCCCTCGCGCATCCGGGCGCGGAACTCGTCGTCGGAGGAGGCCGAACGGCCGACGCCTACCACGGCGAAGCGCTCGGGGAGGAGCCGCCGGAGCGCGAGCGAGTAGAGCGCCGGCATCAGCTTGCGCTGCGTGAGGTCGCCGCTCGCGCCGTAGATGACAAGCGCGCACGGCTCGGGCGCCCGTCGCATCGTCAACCCTTCGAGCAGCGGGTTCTCGTCGGCCGTCATCGGGTCAGCCCGTCCTGACGGCGTGGCCACCGAACTGGTTGCGCAGCGCTGCGGTGAGCTTGGCGGCGAACGACTCGTCCTGGCGGGAGTTGAAGCGGGCGAATAGCGCCGCCGTGATCACGGGGGCGGGCACGTTCTCGGCGATCGCCTCGTGCACCGTCCAGCGGCCCTCGCCTGAGTCCTCGACGTAGCCGCGGATGCGGGCGAGGTCGCCGCCTTCCTCGGTGAACGCCGCATGCGCGAGGTCGAGCAGCCACGAGCGCACAACGGAGCCGTGCCGCCAGATGCCGGAGAGCTCCGCGAGGTCGAAGTCGTACTCCGACTCCTTGAGGATCTCGAACCCCTCGGCGTAGGCCTGCATCAGCCCGTACTCGATCCCGTTGTGCACCATCTTCGAGAAGTGGCCGGCACCGACCGGGCCGACGTGGGCGTAGCCGTTCTCGGGCGCGAGCGAGCGGAACGCGGGCTCCAGGACGGCGACTGCCTCGTCCGCCCCGCCCACCATCAGGCAGTAGCCGTTGTCGAGGCCCCACACGCCGCCCGACACGCCGGCGTCGACGAAGCGCAGCCCGTGCGCCGCGGCCGCGTCGCCGCGCCGCTTCGAGTCGCGGAAGTTCGCATTGCCGCCGTCGACGATCACATCGCCCGGCGCCAGCAGCCCGAGCAGCTCCTGGAACGCGTTCTCGGTGACATCGCCCGCGGGCACCATCAGCCAGACGGCGCGCGGCGCTTCGAGCTGCCCGCTGAGCTCGGCCAGCGACGCGGCCGTGCCGCCGACGCCCGGGTCGTACGTCATCACCTCGTGGCCTGCACGCCGGAGGCGCTCCGCCATGTTGCCGCCCATGCGGCCGAGACCCACCATGCCGAGCTTCACAGCGTCTCCTCCAGTCGGACTCGGGCAACGCGGCGGCCGCGCTCGCGCAGTGCTTCCAGGTCGCCTGCGGCCTGGGCGGTGATGAGGCGGGCAAAGCCGAACGACTGCCCGGGAATGGCGAGCTCCGGCCCCACGTCGTCGACGACCTGCAGGAAGAGCCCGCTGGCGGGGCCGCCCTTGTGCAGCTGGCCGGTGGAGTGGAGGTAGCGCGGGCCGAGCCCGTGCGTGACGACGAGACCGGTGCGGGCCCTGATCGTCGTCGCCAGCGCCTCGATGCGGGCCTCGGCGGCGGGCGTCGGGTCGACGAAGGCCTGGATCGCCACGTAGTCGCCGGGGCGCGCCTGCGCGAGCAGCTCGTCGACCGATGAGCAGGGCGCGGCGTCCGGTGCCGCCGGCTGCGCGAGGATCGCGCTGGTGCGGTCCTTGGCGGCCTGCACGTCGGGCTGGTCGAACGGGTTGATGCCGAGCAGCGCGCCCGCCACCGCGGTCGCGAACTCCCAGCGGAAAAACTCCGCGCCGAGGTCGTACGGCGTGGGGATGTGGATCTCGGCAAGCTGCCGGTCGGGGCCGTCGGCGTGCTCGCCGGGGGCGGGAACGAGGCCCTTGCCCTGCTTGCCCGTCGACTCGGCGACGAGCTGCTCGACCCAGAGGCCGAAGCCGCCGGGGCTCGTGGGGATGCACACCTTGTCACGGCCGGCGGCCCAGCCGGCGCCGAGGGCGAGGCCGAGCTCGAGGCCGGGCGACCCGTCGAGACGGCACAGCTCGCGCATCTCCTCGGCGGTGGCGAGCAGCCGATCCACAGCGATGCCCATCAGGGCGGCGGGCACAAGCCCGAACGGCGACAGCGCCGAGTAGCGCCCGCCGATGGTCGGCTCACCGGCGACGACGGCAACGAAGCCGCGCCCGCGTGCGAGCGTGTCGAGGGCGGAGCCAGGGTCGGTGATGGCGAGGAAACGGTCGCCCGGCCGGGAGCGGCCGGCGGCGCGCTTCCAGAAGAACTCGAGGTGCGAGCGCGTCTCGATCGTGCCGCCCGACTTGGACGCGGCGACGACGAGCGTGGTCGCCGGGTCGAGCCGGTCGGCGAGCGCGCGCACCGCCGCCGGATGCGTGGTGTCGAGCACGTGGAAGCGCTCGCAGCCGAACGTCCGCCGTAGCACCTCCGGCGCGAGCGACGAGCCGCCCATGCCGAGCAGCAGGACGTCGTCGACGCCCTCGAGCGCGCGCTCCGCCACCTCGCCGTAGCTCTTCAGCTGCTCGCGCGCGTGCACCGGCTCGTCGAGCCAGCCGAGCCACTGCGATTCGCCGCTGCCGGTCCAGACGG
>JANXXF010000128.1 GCA_025350775.1 Actinomycetes bacterium | reverse complement strand
CTAGTACGTGATCAACGAGTGGATGTCGTAGCCCGAACCGAGCTTCTTGCGCCCGTCGAGAAACGCTAGCTCGATGATGAACGCGACGCCGACGACCGTGCCGCCCAGCTGCTCGACGAGCTCGAGCATCGCCCTGGACGTCCCGCCGGTGGCGAGCAGGTCGTCGTGCACGAGTACGCGCGCGCCCTTCGGAAAGGCATCGGCGTGCACTTCGAGCTCGTCGAAGCCGTACTCGAGGCTGTACTTGACCGCCACCGTGTGCCACGGCAGCTTGCCGGGCTTGCGCGCCGGCACAAAGCCGCAGCCGAGCCTCAGCGCGAGTGCCGCGCCGAGGATGAACCCTCGCGCCTCGGCGCCCAGCACGATGTCCGGCCGGCGTGGCTCGGCCCAGGCGCCCAGCAGGTCGACCGTCGCGCCGAGCGCAACCGGGTCGGCGAAGAGCGGCGTGATGTCCTTGAACAGGATCCCCGGCTTCGGGTAGTCCGGGACGTCACGGATGTACTGCGCGAGGTCGATCATCCGGCCGAGAGTCTACGCAGGTCACGGCCCAGAAGTAGCGCCGACAGCTCCTGCGCGATATCCGCGAGCGCCTGGAGATCTTCGAGCCCTTCGCGCCGACGTTCCAGGCTCTTGGCCCGCAGCGCTGGTGCCACGACCTGCTCGAGTAGAGCGGCATTGCGGTCGGCAGAGGTGCGAAAGGCTCGGAGGTTGCGTGGTGCCAGCCCGAATTGCGCGAGCCGCGCGCAGAGCAGCACGACGTCGGCGTCGCTCTCGGGGAACCGCTTCTCGCCCGCGCCCGTGCGTACCGACAGCAGGCCGAACTCCTCCAGTTCGCGGACGAAGTCGGGAGTGGCGCCCGACCGCTCGATCAGCTCGCTCAAGGTCACCTCGTCCTCTGGCGTGCCGAAGGCCGGCGGCAGCTTGCGACGCCGTTGCGAGCCGTCGGGCGCCGCGATGACCTGCCGGATCACGCGCAGCGGCAGGAACTCGTCGCGCTGGAGCCGCAGGATCGTCGTCAGCCGTTCGAGGTCGTCCTCGGTGTACATGCGGTAGCCGCCCTGCGTCCGCCTCGGCGTCAGCAGGCCCTGATCCTCGAGATAGCGGATCTTCGAGATCGAGATGTCGTCGAACTCGGGCTGCAGCCGGCGACAGACGACGCCGATCGTGAGCAGCCGCTGCTGGGAGGTCTCCGCTGTGCTCATCGCGAAAGGAAGATCAGCCGGTACTTGCCGATCTGGATCTCATCGCCGTCGGCCAGCGGGGCGCTTTCGATGCGCTGGCGGTTGACGTAGGTGCCGTTCAGGCTCCCCTGATCCTCGATGCGGACTCCGGCGTTGTCTGCGACGACTGCCGCGTGCCTCCGCGAGACCGTCACGTCGTCGAGAAAGACATCGCAGTCCGGTGAGCGCCCGATGGACGTGCGCTCGCGGCCGATTGCAAAGCTCTCGCCTGTACGGCCGCCGCCGCTGCGGACGACCAGCGCAGGGCCTCCCGCGTGCTCGGGCGCCAGTGCAGCTGCCGTCTCGCGGTCGACGTCGCCGAGGAAGAGCGTCAGCGTCGGGTCGCTCGGCTCGTCGAGGACGATCAGCGAGCCGCACTTGGCGCAGTAGTTCGACGTCTCAGGGTTCTGGAAGCCGCACGAGGGACAGTAGACATGGCTCACCCTCGGCCCTCCGGCGTCGCCTTCGCCGTGAGGATTGCCGTGAGCGCCTCCACGTCGACCTGGTCGAGGACGCTGCGGCCACCACTCGTCTGCAGTCGGGCGACGAGCTCGGCGCGCAGGATGTCGATCTTGCCATGGAGGATCCGGCGCCGGTACGACACGTCGTGCTCCTCCTGCTGCAGACCGTCGATGAGCCGCTTCAGGTCGTCGTCGGAGAGCGTCGTCAGTTCCGGGAGCGCTTCCACGGCGGGCCTTTCGTTCGCTTGCGGGCCATTCCAGTAAAGCAAGATTGTTGCAAAGGGTCAACCTCAGGTTGAGACTCTATCCCACATTAGCCCTCGTAGGGTCGACCTTCGACAGAGGGTGAGGTGTCTCCTGCTAGTCGGCCGGCCGTAGCTGGCGCCGCGCCGAGAAGCCGTAGAGCGCCGCGGCGGCACTCGAGAGGCCCACGCCAACCCAAAAGATCACCGCCGGCCACAGTGTCCCGCGGGCGGTGATCATCGTCATCGCGACGCCCGTGTAGAGCACCCAGGTGGCGAGCTTGCCCAGCAGCGACACCGAAAACTCGTAGCCCCGCGGCACCACCAGCCGCGCCCCAACGATCATCAGCCCATCGCGGAGCGCGATGATCGCCAGCCCTGCCCAGTGGACGCGGTGGTCGAGGAACAGCACGATCACCGCGGCATCGATGAGCAGGCGGTCGGCCAGCGGGTCGGCGAACATGCCGAAGCGGGACTCGAGGTGCCAGCGGCGGGCCAACCAGCCATCGAGCTGGTCGGTGATCGCGGCAGCCCCGAAGATCGAGCCTGCCAGCCAGGACTGCGAGCCGTCGGCCAGCGCGAGCACGACCACGAACGGCGGGATCGCGAGCAGCCGCCCGATCGTCAGCGCGTTCGGGAGCTGCGCCTGCCAGCGAGGTATGGCGGGTCCGGCCACGTCGCAAGGATACGGGCGATCGCCGCCGGCGCCTCCGCGGCCCGCTGCCGGTCGAAGCGCTGCACCCACAGCGCCGTCCGCGCCAGGTAGGCATCTGCCGCCAGGGCGCCGTGGACGCCCCAGGCACCGTCGTAGCTCGCGTAGCGGCTCCCCCGCGCCTGCAGCGCCGCCGGCTCGATCTGACTGCCCTCGTGCCACTCGTTGTAGCTCGTCACGGTGACGATGTCGGCGCCGGCTCCGATCGCGGCGCGCCACATCGCGTCGTAGGTGGCGCCGTCTCGCCGTGGCCGCGTGCGTGCCTCGCCCGTGGCGGCCGACGCGTCGAAGCCCGGGCCTACCGAGGGCGCGCACAGCAGCCCTACGCGGTGTGCCTCGGCGCACAGCCGCCTGAAGCCGCTGCCGTCGTTGATCAGCACGTCGTACGTGTAGATGCCGGCGAAACGGGCCGTCGCGGCCCAGCCCACGAGCAGCGTGTGCGCGATCAGCCTCGACCCGCCCGCGAGGCGCGCGTTGACCGGCGCCCAGTCGGCGGCGGCGATGTCCTCGGCGCGATAGACGTAGAAGTCGGCCACCCCCAGGCTACGCAGGCGCTCGACGTCGGAACCGACGCTTACGGCCGTGCGGCCGCCGTACGGCTCAATCTGCACGCCGACCCGCAGCCCCTGCGCCTGGGCGGCCGCCACCACCAGCGGCAGGCGCAGATCCTCGACCGACCCTGTCCCCCACCAGGACGAGACGACGACACCCACACCGGTGCTCGCGATCTCCTCCATTTGCGCGCGCAGCACCGCCGGATCGCCGCTGGAGTACGGGCCGCGCAACGGATAGAAGCCCGACGCAATATCGGCCGGCGGAGCATGCCCGGCCTGGTTCCAGTGGGTATCGGCGCCGTCGCGGGCCGGCGTCGAGTACCACGGGTAGTAGAAGACCGCGACCCGCGGCGAGGCCGCCGACGCGCCGCCCGTCGCGGCGAGCACGGTCATCAGGACAGCGAGTGAGAGGAGCCTCCGCACGATTCAGGGGTCGGGCGCGGCCGGGGCCGCGCGGCGAGATCATCGCAGCTACTGCGGTCGGCCGCGACGTTGCCGTTTGCGCGCGCACGGCCCGCCCCGGTAGAAACGCAGCATGCGCCTTTCAGGGAAGACCGTGCTCGTGACCGGCGCCGGCACCGGCATCGGCGAGGCCGTCGTGCGACGGTTTGTCGCCGAGGGCGCGGCGATCGTGGCGGCCTGCAGCGCCGCAGGCCGCTCATAGCGGCGGGGAGCCCGGTTGCGGCGCCCGCCCGGCGTATGCTCCCGGCCGACCTCGCGCTGCTCCTGGTCGTGATCGCGTGGGCGCTCAACTTCTCGGTCGCCAAGTACGTGCTCGCTCACGGCTTCCAGCCGATCGTCTACAGCGCGATCCGCTACGTGGGGGCCGCCGCGGTGCTCTGCACCGTGACGCTGCGCCGAGAGGGCTCTCTGCGCATGGAGCGCCGGGATCTCGTGCTGCTGCTCGGGGCCGGGCTTGTCGGCGTCTGGGTTAACCAGATCGCGTTCGTCTACGCCATCCGGCTCTCCGGCGTGACCACGACGGCGCTGATCATGGGCACCCTGCCGATCATGACGGCGCTGGCGGCGTCGGCACTCGGAATCGAGGCGTTCAGCCGGCGCTTCGCCGTCGCCGGCATGGTGTCGTTCGGTGGCGTCGCCCTGGTCGTGGCGGGCTCAGGCGGCTCGGTCGGCGGCAGCATTGTGGGTGAGTTGCTGGCGCTGGCTGCGGCGGCAGCGTGGGCCATCTACACCGTGGTGCTGAAGCCGCTCTCGGGCCGCTACTCCCCCTACCGCATCTTCTCGATCGTCCTGCTCGAGGGAGCGGTGCTGCTGCCACTCACGGGCGTCGTGCAGTTCTCCCATCAGAGCTGGTCGCTCGGAGTCGGCCCCTGGGCGGCGATCGTCTTCTCGACCGTCGTCCCGCTCGTGCTCGCAAACCTGCTCTGGATCTCGTCGATCGGCCGGGTCGGGCCGTCGCGCGCGGCGCTCTTCACGAACCTCCAGCCGGTGTTTGCGACGGCGTTCGCGCTGCTCCTGCTGTCCGAGGCGATCGCCTGGGCGCAGATCGCTGGCGGCGCGCTGATCGGTGCGGCCCTGCTGGTGGCCCGCCGCCGGGCGCGCGACGCGGGCGGCCCCCGAAACGGCGCTTCCGGCCGAACGGTTCGGGGGATGGTGCGCCGCCGCGCGAACAGGTAGACATAGCCTCCCGTTCCCGTGCGGCCGATGGAGCAACCGATCCGTCCACCCTCTCAGCTCAGGTCAGACCCGATCCTGGCTGCCGCGCCGACGGCCAGCCGGCAGGCGGTCGACGACCGCGTGTACGCCCCCGGGTTCGGGCCGTCGGCGGACGACGTGCCCGGGGACGCGCAGGCCCTCTTCGCGATGGCGTTCGAGGATGCGCCGATCGGCATCGCGGTCGTGTTGCCGGATGGCCGCTACATCCACGCCAACCCCGCCCTGTGTGAGCTGTTCGGCCGAAGCCGCGAGGAGTTGCGCTCCCTCACCTGGCGCGACCTGACCCATCCCGACGACCTCGCCGCTGACCATGCGGCGATCCGGGCGGCCACTGCGGCTGCAAGCCGTCGCATCACAATCGACAAGCGCTTCGTGCACCGCGACGGCACGCCGCGCTTCGTGCGCCTGAATGCGTCGATCCTGCGTGACGAGCACGGCGCCGAGCGCTACTCCATCGTCCAGGTCGAGGACGTGTCAGGCGCCCGCCGCTCGGAGCAGGCGCTCAGCGCAGCCGAGGAGCGCTTCCGGGCAACATTCGACCACGCCCCGCTTGGCATGGCGATGATCGACCTGGCGGGGCGTCTGGCCGATGTCAACGAGGCTCTCTGCGCGATGACCGGCCACACGCGCGCTGCTCTCCTCGGCACGCCTGTTGACGAGCTGGGGTTTGCCGGTGCGCTGTCGTCGCTGCACGCTGCCGAGGCGGCGGCGAAGGGTGCCGCGACGGCCGCGAGTGATCTGGCGGCGCTCGTCGAGACGCCTCTTGCCCGCAGTGACGGCTCGGTGATCTGGGTGGCGATCTCGTCGTATCTCGTCCTGGACGGCGAGGGCCGGCCGCTGCACCGCTTCGCGCAGTTCAGAGACATCAGCGAGCAGCGCCAGACCGAGGAGGTGCTGCGCGAGAGTGAGCGGCGCTTCGCTCGGATGTTCGAGAACGCGCCGATCGGCATGTCGCTGCTGGCGATGGACCGTACGCGGCTGGCTGCCAACGCGGCGTTGGCGGAGCTCACGGGCTACACGGTCGACGAGCTCCTCGTGGCCCCCTACG
>JANXXF010000120.1 GCA_025350775.1 Actinomycetes bacterium | reverse complement strand
CCGCGCTGACCGCGGCGGCGTTAACGGATTCCTTACGCCTCGATCATCCCCCGCACAACCGCTCGCCCCATACTCTCTGGGATGCGCCCCACCTCGCCCATCGTCGCTGCCGCCTTCCTGCTGGCTGCGCTCGGCCTCCCGGCAGTGGCTGCCGCGGGCCTTGCCGGCGATCGCAACGGCGCCGCCGTCGCGCACGTGGGGCAGCCTGACGGGATCCTGACGATCCGCTCGGCGAGCGGCGTCCTCACATTGAGCGGCCGCGGCAGCGTCATTGGCCAGTCGGTCGGCAAGGGGAAGCTGCTGATCGAGGATGCCGACCCGTCCGATGGGGTGCCCGTCGTCTCCGGCTACGACAGGGCACAGCGTCAGGGCCGCTTTGCCGTCCTCTACAGCGGAACCGACCTCCGTTTCCGCGTGCTCGGTGGCCAGTTCAAGCTCCGCCTCGTGGCGGGCGGCGTCAGCCTCTCCTTCGTCGGCAAGGGCACGGCCACGCTGGTGCCCGTCGGGACTGCCGACGACGGCTCGTACTCACTCGATGGCGGCGACACGTACCGCCCCTTCGGGCTGATGCCGATGGCCATGATCGTGACCGGCGGGCTCGCGGGTCAGCCGCCGCTGCCGAGCAGCCTCGGCCCTGACAAGCCGTGAGCAGCGGCAGCCCTGAGATCCTCGTCGTCGAGGACGAGGCTTCGATCGCCTCCTTCGTGTCGCTCTACCTCAAGAACGCCGGCTTCGAGGTGCGCACTGCCGAGAATGGCACCGACGCGCTCACCGCGGTTCAGACGCGGGAGCCGTCGCTGATCATCCTCGACCTGATGCTGCCCGACCTCGACGGCCTCGAGGTGTGCCGACGTATCCGCCAGAACTCGGACGTGCCGATCCTGATGCTCACCGCGCGCGACGAGGACGTCGACAAGATCATCGGCCTCGAGGTCGGCGCCGACGACTACATGACGAAGCCGTTCAACCCCCGCGAGCTCGTCGCCCGCGTCAAGTCGATCCTGCGGCGGGTCGCACCCGAGCGGCGCGAGGCGCAAGGCGAGCGGATTGTCCACGGCGACCTCGTCATCGACGCGGGCCGGCGCGAGGTGACGGTCAAGGGTGTCGAGGTGCAGCTCGCGCCGAAGGAGTTCGAGCTGCTCTGGGAGCTGCTCGACCATCGCGGCCTGGTGCTCACCCGCGACCAGTTGCTGGAGCGAGTCTGGGGCTACACCTTCGCGGGCGACACCCGCACCGTGGACGTGCACGTCCGGCAGGTGCGGCGTAAGCTCGGCGAGGCTGCGCCCATCGTCACGGTGTGGGGCGTGGGCTACAAGGTCTCGCCGGCCCGCGAAGCTACGACTGCCCCGTAGCCGTCTAGCCTTCGTACGGATGCTCGGGTCGCTGCGCTTCCGGTTGCCGGCCCTCCTGCTCAGCGGGCTGCTGCTCGCGGCCGTGGTCACCTCGGTCATCGCCTCGCGGCTCTTCGAGGAGCACACGCGCGGCCAGGTTGTCCAGCAGCTGCGCCAGCAGGCCCGCGGCATTGCGCAGCTCTATGCCGACGAGGCGCTGCGTACCGTGGACGAGCGGCGCACGGCGCCGGCGTTCGCGGCGGCCCAGCTCGAGGTGGCCACCGGCAGCCGGATCTACTACGTCGGCGTGCCGATCTTCCCGGGCCAGGAGTCAGGCCTGCGCGGCCTCGCGCGCCACTACGTGGACTGGAACGGCCTGATGGACGGCAAGGTCGACGAGTTCTCGTTCGTGCCGCCCGGGCAGCGGCGCCTCTTCTACGCGGTCGCGCAACCGCTGAGGCTCGGCCAGCAGACCTTCGGCGCGATCGTCGTCGCGCAGGAGAACCGCACGTCGCACAGCGAGGCGGTGTCGCTGCTGAAGCTCCTTGCAGCCTCATTCGGCGGTGGGCTGATCGTGGTGCTGGTGTTGGCCTGGACCCTGACGCGGCGCATCGTGCGGCCTGTAGTCGTGCTCGCGCGCGCCACCGACGAGGTCGCGGCGGGCAACTACAAGGTGTCGCTGCCTGCGCTCTCGGGCGGCGGCGAGATTCAGCACCTGTCGGAGCGCTTCGGCGAGATGGCGCGCCGGCTCGGCGAGACGGAGGCGCTCGAGCGCAACTTCCTGATGACCGTCACCCACGAGCTGCGCACTCCACTCACCGCGATCCGCGGCCATGTGGACGCGCTGCGCGAGGGTCTGGCCGACGACCCAGAGCTCCGTGCCGCCTCGCTCGACGTGGTCGCCGGCGAAGCGGGCCGGCTGGAGCGGCTCGTCGGCGACATCCTCGACCTGGCCAAGCTGAATGCGCACCGTTTCACGCTCGTCGCCGAGGAGGTCGACCTCGCCGACCTGCTGGAGGCGGCGCATGACGCATTCACCGAGGACGCGCGCCGCCGGGGGATTGACTTCCCGCTCGCGCTCGGCTGCCGGCTGACGGTCGTCACCGACGGCGACCGTGTCCACCAGATCGTGCTCAACCTCTTGACGAACGCGTTTCGCTGGACGCCCGACGGAGGCCGTATCGCGCTTCGCCTCGACGAGCGGGTCGGCGGGGTCGAGATCACGGTCGAGGACACCGGGTCGGGCATCGCGCCCGGGGAACAGGAGCGCGTCTTCCGCCCGTTCTTTACGCGCGGCGGCGGCACTGGCCTCGGGCTGGCGATCGCGCGAGAGCTGGCGGTCGCGCTGGGCGGCCGGCTGGGCGTGCAGAGTGACCCGGGCAGCGGCAGCCGCTTCGTGCTGAGGCTGCCGCTGCGCCCAGCCCAACAGCAGGTTCTTCGACCACTGACGTGGGCGTAGCGCGACGGCCGCCGCGCGTATGGCGCCGCGGCGAGCACCGGGCTCGCTGCCCTCGGCGACCTTCACGACACCCACGGGGCGGAATCCTACTGTTG
>JANXXF010000143.1 GCA_025350775.1 Actinomycetes bacterium | reverse complement strand
CTTCGCGGTCGATCCGCGCAACCCCAGAACTCTCCTTGCCGCCGTTGCTGGTCGCGGCCTCTACCGCTCGCATGACGGGGGAAAGTCGTTCGCGCTCGTCTCGCAGCAGGTTGGCGGGGCCGTGATGGCGCTCGCCGTGCTCTGGGACCGGCGAATCCTCGCCGGTGACATGGGCCGGGGTCTGCTCGAGAGCCGAGACGGAGGCGCGACCTGGAAGCAGCTGCTGGACGCGCAACTGATGGGGCTTGCCGTCAACCCCGGCGACGCGAGTCGGATCCTTGCGACCGGCTCCGGCATCGCCCTCTCCACCAATGGCGGGCGCACATGGCGCGGCGTGCTCGATCTGCCCATGGGCGCGGGTCCGGTTGCTTGGTCGGGCAGCAACCCGAAGCTCGCCTACGTGGTCGGATTCGACCGGACGCTCTATCGCACGCTCGACGGCGGCAATAGCTGGCAGTCGGTCAAGGGCAACTGACCACGACGACCGTAATCGTTCTCGCAGCGTGCGCCCTCGCCCGTCCGATCTCGATGGGCGCGATGATGCGGATGATGCGCCGCCACACGAAGGGCGATAACTGATGGCCGAACAAGAGTCGCCGCGTCACTGCTCGGATTGCTCGTCTGGCGGGTCGTCGCGTCGCAGCGAGGGCCCGATCTCGTGAAGGCAATCCGTCACGGTGAGCAGCCTCAGGCGCCCGCCTTCGTTCTCCCGATCATTTGGCAGAGCGGCGGCACCTGGCCACGCGGAATCCGCCCCGTCCGCACGGGACACAAGCTCGCGCTCTATTCGCAGCGTGGGCATCCGGTAGTCCTGAACTTCTGGGCGAGCTGGTGTGTTCCATATAAGGCCGAGGCGCCGCTGCTTGCCGCCTGGGCAGAGCAGCACACCGGCACCGTCGCGTTTCTCGGCGTCGACGTTCAGGATCTCAACTCGGACGCACGTCGGTTCCTCCGTCGCTACCACGCCCGCTACCTCTCGGTCCACGACAGCGGCGAGGCGACGTACGACGGCTACGGACTGACCGGCATACCGGAGACGTACTGGCGCGACGCGCGCGGTCGCATCGTTGCCCACTACGCCGGGCAGGTCTCCGAGACGCTGCTCGATGACGGCATCCGCCAGGCGGAAGGACAACGATGAGATCTCTGCGAACACTCGCACTGTTGGGCGCGGTCGTCGTTGGAGGCGTCCTGATCGGCACCATCGTGATGCAACGCGACAGCTCGCACACTGATCCAGCAGCGAGGCTCTACCGCGGCAGCACGGCGCCGCCCGGCATCAACCTGCCGTCCTTCACACTGCCGCGAAGCGGAGGCGGAACGCTTAGCTCCGAACAAACGGCAGGGAAGATCGTCGTGACGACCTTCGTCGACTCCGCCTGCAAAGAGAAGTGCCCGATCATCGTCGGAATCATCGGCCGCGCGTTACCGCTACTCACCCACGCGGAACAGACCGAGGTCGTGCCGCTCGCCTTCAGCGTCAACCCGCGCGTCGATACCCCTGTGCGCGTTCACCGCTTCCTCGCCGAGCGCGGTGCCTTGCGACTGGTCTATCTCGTAGACGCCGTGCAAGCGATGCGACCGCTCTGGAAGGAGTTCGGCATCCTCTCCGCGGTCGACTCCGGCAACTCCGATGTTCACTCGGCCGACGTACGCGTCTTCGACCGCCACGGTGAATGGGTCTCAACGCTCCGGGTCGGACTCGACCTGACGCCGCAAAATCTCGCTCACGACATCCGCCAGGCGTTGAAGAAATCGTGATGCCCAGCGACCCCCAGGCACGGCGAGGGCTGCCGCGATCTATGGTGAGACAGAGAGAGTTCATGCCGTGACGTGGTGGCTCTGGCTTCTCGTGCTCGGCGGGGCAGCGGTGGGCGCCTGGGTGACGTTCGGCGCGCTCCTCCTCCTCGCCGGCCGCCGCGAGGAGGCGCGTGCGCTCGCGGGATTCATCCCCGACTGCCTTCTGCTCCTTGGCAGGCTGCTCGCCGACGCCCGCGTGTCACGACGGCGGAAACTGCTCCTGCTGGGACTCGTCGGATATCTCGCGCTTCCCTTCGACTTGATTCCCGACTTCATCCCGGTGGCTGGTCAGCTCGCTGATGTGATCGTCGCGGCGTTCATTCTCCGCTGGTTCATCCGGTCGGGCGGCGAGCCGCTGCTGCGAGAGCATTGGCCCGGGCCAGAGACATCGCTGCGCCTCCTGCTGCGACTCGCCGGACGCTGAGACCGTTCGCCCCGCGCGAGCGCCCGCCCACTACACGCGCTGCCCGACCAGCCGCTCGGCGGGGGGGGGGGGTGATGTCTCGCTTGCATCACGTAGATCGTTATTCAGCGGTAGGCGATTTGATGCTGGACGACAAACAGCGTTCTGCCGTAATATGGGTTACGAGTAGGGCGAATGCGAAAGCTCTACGCTTACCTACGGGCCGGCGGAGGCCGTTGCGAATAAAGTCCGCAACCCCCCCAGCTCGACCGCTTCGGCCGGCAGATCCCCCCGGGCCTCTACCGCACTCCCGACTTCGAGCGCGTCGTCTCTCTGCTCTCGCGGACGCAGGCGGCGGCGCGCCACCTGACGCGCTACCTGCGAGCAACCGACCGGCTGGCCAAGACGATCGTCTTCTGCGTGGATGCGGAACACGCCGAGCAGATGCGCGCCGCCCTCCACCAGGAGAACGGCGACCTCACCCGGCAGTACCCGCATTACGTCGCACGCATCGTCGGCGTCGAGGGCGACGTGGGCCTCGAGCACCTGGGCGACTTTGCCGACCCGGAGCGTGCGGCACCTGTCATCGCCACGACCTCGCAGATGCATTCGACCGGCGTCGACATCCCGACGGTGCGCAACATCGTCCTGTTCAAGCCGATCGGCTCGATGGTCGACTTCAAGCAGATCATCGGGCGCGGGACGCGGCTCTACACGGACGCCGACAAGCTCAGCTTCGAGATCATCGACTACTCGGGGGCGACGGCACTCTTCCAGGACGACGCGTTCGACGGCGTGCCGGAGCTGATCGTCGTCGAGCAGGTCGACGAAGAGGGCCAGGACGTGCCGCTGCCAGAGGTTGCCGAGCCGGTGCCGCGTGAGCCGAAGCTGGCGCCGGACGTCGATGTGCTTCCGCCGCCACGGGTCATCCGCAAGTTCTACGTCGACGGCGGCGAGGCCCACGTCACGGCCGAGGGGTACTACCTGCCGGATGCCGAGAGCGGGCAGCTGGGTCTGCACGAATACTCGGAGTACGTCTCCGGCCTGGTGCGCCGGCTGTTCGGCAGCGCTTCGGAGCTGCATGCGCAATGGCGGACGCAGGCCGGCCGTGACCGGGTGATCGAGGAGCTGGAGAGCAGGGGTGTCGCGTTGCGTGAGCTCGCAGAGCGCTCCGACGCGTCCGACCTCGATGCTTTCGACCTACTCGTCCACATCGCGTGGAACCGGTCGGCGGTGAACCGGCGCCAGCGTGCGGACAGGGTGCGGCGTGAGCGCGCTGACTTCTTCGATTCGTTCGCAGGCGAGGCGCGGGATGTTCTTCTGGCCTTGCTCGACAAGTACGCCGAGCACGGCATCGAGGAGCTTGACGACTTGAAAGTGTTGGAGACGGCTCCCTTCACTGAGATCGGTACGCCTGTTGAGATCGCTACTCGGTTCGGTGGAGCGGCGGCTCTTCGTGAGGCGGTCTCGGGTATGCAAGACCTTGTGTACGCGTAAGTCGGTTGATGTCACCAAACTAAATGAAAACGATAGTTGGGTGACGAGTGTTTGTCATTGAACTGTAGATTTCATATAGTCTCAAGGAGTTGTGCTTGCTGACCGCTCAGACCTCCGCCGACGCCTTACAGCCCTTGCCGCACGGCAGTCGGGCTATTTCACTGCGGCGCAGGCGCTCGAGGTGGGCTACTCGTACCCCTCTCAGCGGTATCACGCTGAGCGAGGCAACTGGCTGAGGGTCGAACGCGCGATCTTCCGCCTTCCCGAGTGGCCCTCCGGGCGTCACGACGACCTGGTGCGTTGGTCGCTGTGGAGCCGAGGGAAGGCGGTTGTCTCTCATGAGACAGCTCTGGTCGTGCATGACCTCGGCGACGTGAACCCCGAGCGGGTGCACCTCACGGTGCCGCCCGGCTTCAAGGCGAAGGCGCTAGGTGCCGTTCTCCATCGCGGAGAAGTTGGCCCGACCGAGGTCAGCGAGCGGGAGGGTTTCCTGGTTACGACGCCGCTGCGAACGCTGCTAGACGTTGCCGCGATCCCGCTCGAGCAGGGACAGCTCGACCGGGCCGTCGACGGCGCGATCGAGCGAGGTCTCGTCTCGCGGAGGGGGCTGCGCGCCGCCGCGGCTGGGGTCGGGCCGGTCGCCGCGCTTGCCATCGAGCGGAGTCTCTCCCGGGTGGTCGAGTGAACACGTATGCCGACGCGGCGGCCTTTCGGCAGGCGTTGGAGCAGCGTCTCAATGCGCGGACGGCGGATACGGCAGTCGAGCTCAACCGCCTGCGCCGCCGCGTGGTGTTCGAGTGTCTGCTCGCGCGGCTCGAGACGACCGCGCCTGGCGAGTGGGTGTTGAAGGGCGGGATGGCGCTCGAGGTTCGCCTGGATGAGCGAGCCCGCGCGACGAATGACCTCGATCTTGCGCTCCGGGATGGTGATGCCGCGATTCCGATGTGTGAGCGCCTCGTTGAGTCGCTGCTCGTCGACCCGTACGGCGACCGTTTCGAGTTCCAGATCATTCGGGTGGAGGCGCTCGCCGACGCTGAGGGCGGCCGGGGTGGTCAACGCTTCTCGCTCACGGCCAGGCTCGCAGGACGCGAGTTCTCGACCGTTCACCTCGATGTGGTCGAGCGATCGGACGAGCTGGCCGGAACCGAGCGGATCACCCTGCCGGGCCTGCTCGCCTTCGCCGGCCTGCCCGCCGTGGAGATCGAAGTGGTTAGTCGCGCCCAGCACTTCGCCGAAAAGCTCCACGCGCTGACTCGGGCGTATGGCGAACGAGAGAACACCAGGGTCAAGGACCTTGTTGATCTCGTCCTGTTGATCGAGGATGGCCTCGCGCCGGATGGCTCTCTCCGGAGCAACGTCGAACACGTCTTCGAGGTGCGCGCGACGCACGCTGTACCTATCGAGATCGCGGATCCGCCGGCCGACTGGGCGCCGGTCTTCGTCCAGCTCGCCGATAGTGTCGGTCTCCGAACGCCCGGCCTCTCCGACGCCCTGCGCGTGCTCCGCGCCTTCTGGGCTGAAACACTGGCCGCGCATGGCTAGGCGGCGCTCAGCACCGGAGTCCACCACGCCGCAGGTGCGCCTGAGCTCGGCGATCAAGACGGCGCGCGACATCATGCGCAAGGACGCCGGCCTCAACGGCGACCTCGACCGGATACCGCAGCTGGCGTGGCTGCTTTTCCTCCGCGCATTCGACGCGCTGGAGCAACGTCGTGAAGTGACCGACCGCGGTTGGAAGCCGGCGATCGAGGCGCCGCACCGCTGGCGCGACTGGGCGCCGTCTCCGCCCGACGGCCGGACCGGGCGGGAGCTGCTCGACTTCGTCAACGGCAGGCTGCTCCCGTACCTGCGCGAGCTGTCGGGCGAGGGAGCGGGCGACTCCCGCGACACGCTCAAGGCGGTGTTCGGCGAGACGTACAACCGGATGCTCTCCGGCTACCTGCTGCGCGACGTGATCGACCAGGTGGCGAAGATCGACTTCGCGTCGTCGGAGGACATCCACACGATGGCGCACCTGTACGAGTCGATGCTGCGCGAGGTGCGCGACGCGGCCGGCGACTCGGGCGAGTTCTACACGCCGCGCCCGGTGATCAGGTTCATGGTGCAGCAGGTGGCGCCGCGCCTGGGCGAGACGGTGTTCGACCCGGCGTGCGGTACCGGTGGCTTCCTCGTGGAGGCCCTCGAGGAGATGGCGCCGTCGGCTGAGACGGCGGAGGGCCGTCGCGCCCTGGAGGCGAGCCTGCGCGGCACCGAGAAGAAGCCGCTGCCCTACCTCCTGGCGATGATGAACCTGGCCCTGCACGGGGTCGAGCAGCCGGCGATCGTGCGTGACAACGCGCTGTCGCGGCCGGTGACGCAGATCCGCGAGGCCGACCGCGTCGACGTGGTGCTGACGAATCCGCCGTTCGGCGGCGAGGAGGAGAAGTCGATCCAGGCGAACTTCCCCGATGCGACGCGGACGGGCGAAACAGCGCTGCTCTTCATCCAGCTCGTCCAGAGGACGCTGAAATCCGGCGGGCGTTGCGGTGTGGTCGTGCCGAACGGCTTCCTCTTCGGCGATGGCGTGGCGGCGCGGGTGAAGGAGCGGCTGCTTGCGGAGTGCAACCTGCACACCGTGGTGCGTCTGCCCGACGGTGTGTTCGCGCCGTACACGGACATCCCGTCGAATCTCCTCTTCTTCGAGAAGACCGGGCCGACGCGCGAAGTGTGGTTCTACGAGATCGCGCCCCCGGAAGGACGAAGGAAGTACTCGAAGACGCGGCCGCTTCGGATCGAGGAGTTGAAGGACTGTCAGGGGTGGTGGGGCGGTGCGCAGCGCGAAGGCCGCGTCGAAAACGAGCGTGCGTGGCGAGTGTCGGTCGGCGAGATTGAGAACGACCGCCGCTTCGATCTTGATCGGAAGAATCCGAGTCGGGCCAACGACCTCGCGCATCTCCCCCCCGCCGATCTAGTCGCCCAGCTGGTCACGACGGAACGGAGGATCATGGCGTTGCTCGAGGCGATTCACGAGGCTCAAACCGCCGATAGGTCAAGTCTGACACCCCTTGGGCGATGGATCACGACTCCGCTCCACGAGCTACTCAAGCCGACGGTGGACGGAGTCACCGTCGATAGGCTCTCGGAATATCCAAACATCGGTGTTTTGAACTTCGGCCGAGGGCTATTCGAGAAGCCTCCGATCGACGGCGGGCGGACGAGCGCACGAACGCTTAATCGGGTGCGCGCTGGACAGTTCATCTACAGCCGATTGTCCGCGTTCGAAGGGGCGTACGCTCTTGTTCCGGAGCGGTTCGACGGGTTCTACGTCTCGAACGAGTTCCCGACTTTCGATATAGCCACTGACCGCGTTGATCCACGCTTCCTGCTCGGCTACTTCCAGTCCCCGGAAACCTGGAACCAGCTCGCTGTCTCAAGCAAGGGACTCGGGGTGAGGCGCCAGCGCGTCCAACCCGAGGCACTCCTGGCGCACGCGATCTTGCTGCCTTCACTACCTGAGCAGCAGCGGTTGGCGGGCGTGCTCGACATCGTGGCGCGTGTCGAAGAACACCGACAGGAGCAGGCGCCCGCCTTCGCGGCCCTTCGTGCCTCGATCCTCAACCGCGCCTTCGCCGGCCTCAAGGGCTGACACTCGCCCACGCGTCTCGCGTCACGACGACGTGACCGAGGAAGCGCAGGCCCACAGCACGGGCTGCCGTCCGCAGGCTCTCCGTGGCGGCCACGTCGTCGGTGCCGGGCTCGGGGTCGCCCGACGGATGGTTGTGCGCGACGGCGAAGGCTCGGCCGTCGTGGCGAAGGACGCAGTTGAGGATCTCGCGGACGTTGAGCTGTGCCCGGGCGACGGCTCCCTCGCCCGCCCGCTCGACTCGTGAGAGGCGGTTGCGCGAGTCGCACACCAGCACCGCGACGCACTCCCGGCGTTCGCCGCCGATCTCGCGCATTGCGATCCGGGCTGCATCGCCGGCGCAGCGAAGGACGGGACCGGCCGGCGGCGGATCGGCTGCCGCCGCCGCGAGCCCGAACGCCGCAGTCAGCGACGCTGCCTTCGCCGGGCCGACGCCTGGGTAGCGCGCAAGCTCCCCCGGGAGTGCTCGCGCAAGCGCGGCGACCGAGCCGAACTCCGCGAGCAGGCCTTCCGCGACGGCGAGGGCGCTCGCACCCGGCCGCCCGCTCCGCAGCACGAGCGCGATCAGCTCCCGATCGGCGAGCGCCCGCGGCCCGAGCCGCAACAGCCGCTCGCGCGGTCGCTCTCCCTCCGGCAAGTCTGCGAGCCGCGCCACCTCACCGACGCTACCCGCGCGACTGTCACGACTCTGTGCCGGTTTCTCCTACGCCTTTAGGAACGCCAGCACGGCGCCCGCAAACGCCGCCGGATCGTCCATACAGCCCTCGCTGGTGCCGGGCAGGCAGACGTACTTCGCACCCGGCGTCACGGCGTGTGCGCGCACCGTCTGGTCGTGGCAGCGGCCCAGCTCCTGGTTGAGGAAGAGGGTCGGCATCGTCAGGGCCGGCAGGATGTCGTACGGGCGGTGGTTGCGGACGCCCTCGTACGACCACCAGAACAGCGGGCCGGCCTCGAGATACGCGGTCGCCTCGATCAAGTACTGCTCGGGGTCGTCCTCGGTGAGCCAGTCGTTGAGCGGCTTCGTCGGGTAGCGCTCGAGGAACTCGCCGCGTGAGTCGGGCTCCCACAGGTAGGTGCCGAGGTATGGCTTCAGCGCGTCACGCTCCTCGTCGGTCTCGACGGCCAGGATGCCGCCGAAGCCGAGCGTCAGGAAGCGCGCCTGGTTCTGGCCGGCCGCCTCCAGGGCGATGGTCGCGCCCGTGTGATGCCCGAAGAGATGCAGCTTGTCGATGCCGAGCGCGTCGAGGAACTGATGCACGGCAAGGCCGTACTCGCGCATCGTCGGCTGGGTGGGGTGGCGGTCGGAGAGGCCGAAGCCGGGTGTGTCGAGCGCGAGTACGCGGTAGCCGGCGTGCGCGAGAAACGGTGCGCAGCGCTCGAACTGCACCGAGCTCGACGGTGTCTTGTGGAGGAAGAGAATCGGCTCGCCCTCGCCCAGCTCACGGTAATGAAGCTGACCGAACGAGACATCTGCGTACGCGCGCTTCACGGTCATCAGCTCCTGGGTCGACGTAGGGGCGATCGTACCGCGTCACTCCGGCGAGCCGTTTACGGACCGGTACGAGTGGGTACGAGCGCAACGAGCCTCGGATCGAGGGGATCGTTTTCAAGTAAGGAGACAGAAATGGCAGAGTCCAATTCGCCCGGCACTGCGACGGCCGCCGCGGCCCCGCCCGCGCGTGGGAGCCAGGCCGATCGGGGTCGCGGTGGGCGCTCGGAACTGCTGACCGACCGCGGGACGACAACGATCGGTGACGGCGTCGTGACCAAGGTCGCCGGCATGGCCGCGCGCGAGGTCGCCGGGGTTCACGCGCTGGGTGGCGGCGCGAGCAGGGCGCTGGGCGCCATGACATCGAAGGTCGGCCTGAGCGACGAGCGCGGCCAGGGCGTCTCGGTCGAGGTGGGCGAGCGCGAGGCTGCCATCGACATCACCGTGGTCGTCGACTACGGCGAGTCGATCCCGCGCGTCGCGACCGCGGTGCGCGACAACGTGATCAAGCGCGTCGAGAGCATCACAGGATTGAGCGTCATCGAGGTCAACGTCGAAGTCGACGATCTGTACTTCGGTGACGACGGCGATAGCGACGATGAGTCGCGTGTCAGCTGAGTCACTTCGAGCTGAAGCGTCCGTCCGAGTCCGTCTCGAGGAGACGGCTCGGGCGGCCGCGCGGGCCGAAGAACATGTCGTCTCCGTCTCGTCGGGCCGCGGCGGCGTCTCTGCCTTCGCCGAGCCGGGCGGGCGCTACAGCGTCACAGTCGCGATCGTCGCCGAGATCGTCCCGCTGCTTCCGCTTGCGGATCGTCTGCGCGAGCAGATCCGGCTGGCCGCGGTGGCGGCCGGGCTGGGCGACGAGCTCGGTTGTGTCGATGTGAAATTCGAGAGCGTCGAGCTGAGAGAGCCGGCGGCACGGCGTCGCCCCGCGGTCAAGCCGCTGGCGGCCCCTCGCGCGGCCCGGTCGCCGTCGGCGGCCCGGTCGCCGTCGGCACCACGCGGGCACGCCTCGTCGGCACAAGGACGGCGGCCATGACCGTCTTCCTTCGGGGGCTCGCACGCCTCCTGGCACCGGCGCTCCTCGCAGCCCTCACGGCCGTCGCCGTCGCAGTCGCCATCTTCTCGATCGAGGGCGGACGTCACACGATGAGCCTCGCGTCGCTGGCCGGCGACCTCCACCTGTTCGCCGCCCGCGCCTGGACGCACACGCTGCTCGCCCGCCTCGAGGCGCCCGGCAGCATCGCCTGGCGCACCGTCGGCGGCGGGATCGCTGCGCTGGGGCTCGGCCTCGCGCTGCTCGCCGGCGCCGTCCTGCCGCGGCGGCGCAGTGCCAAAGTCGTGGGTCAGACGGCGTCGGGTGGCGAGCTGCGAATCGACCGGCACACGCTGCGCGAGCTGGAGTCGCCGGCGCTGGCTGGCAGCGCTGCACACCGGCGACGCGCGCCACGGCGGGCATTGCACCTGGGCGGTGACGGGGGTTGACCGGCTCGGCCCTCAGCCGGCAGCGCATCAGCCTGCGGCTATCGCCGCTCACGCTCGTCGGCCGGCTGCTCGTGGCCGGCTGCGCGGCGGGACTGTTCTGGTACGGCCTGATGGCGGTGCTGCTCGCCGTGAAGACCGACCCCGCGACGGTCGACGGCATCAGTGGCTACCGGACGGCTTTCGACTGGCTCGCAGGGATCCGTGCCGGTGACGTCACCCCGCACGTGCGCCTGCTCTCCGGGATCGTGGGCGCCGGCGCGGCCGTGGTCTTCGGCCTGCTCGTCGCCGTCCATCTGCCACGGCCGACTCGCACCCGGAGCCCGGTGCTGCTCGACGAGACCGACCACGGCTGGACCGTCGTGCGCCCGCGTGCAATCGAGCGTGCGGCCGGGTCGGCCGCGCTCTGCGATCCCGCCGTCACCGCCGCCGCCGCGCGCTCCGGCGCCGACCGTATCGACCTGGCGATCGGTGTGGTCGGGCAGGTGGATCCACACGATCTGCTCCGTCGCGTCGGGATCGCGGTGGAGGAGGCGCTCGTGTTGCACGAACTGCCTGCCGTTGCCGTGCATGTCACTCTCGCGGGAGCCCGTCGTGGGCCGCGCGCCGTCTGATCGAGAAGGGGGAAACACGAAGATGACCATTCGCTATCTCGGAGCGCTCCTGGGCTTCGGCTTTGCCGCCGTGTGGATCACGAAGGGCTTCGGCTGGGCGCTCCTCAGCCTTGTCGTCGCCGGGGTGGGCAATGTCGCAGGCATGCTCGCCGAAGGCACGCGCGATCCGGCGGACGTCGGCCGGGATGTCCAGGCGCGCGTCCAGGGCATACTCGGGCATACGCAGGAACGGCCGCCGGCCGCGAAGGCGAAGCCGCGGCGCGTGGCTGCACCACGTCGGCACGCACCCGTGCGCTCGACACCGCTCAAGTAAGTCGCGGGCCGCGTCGGCGGTGCCCGCGGTAAGCCGCCGGATGCCTGTTCGGCCGCGTCCGGCGGCGTGCGATGCTACGCCCCGATGAGTGGACGAAGCGCACCGAACGCATCCTGCGACGTGCTGGTGATCGGCGCGGGCGCCGCCGGCGGCGCCCTCACCTGGCGGCTGGCACAGGGCGGCCTCCGTGTCGTGTGCCTGGAGCAGGGCGGCTGGATCGACTGGGCGCACGACGCGCCCACGTCCGGCTACGACTGGGAGGTGATCCGCGAGACCTCGCGCCACCCCAACCCGAACGTGCGCTGCCACGCCTGGGACTACCCCGTCGCCGACGCCGACACCGAGATCAAGCCGATGATGTGGAACGGGGTCGGCGGCTCGCTCGTGCACTGGGGCGCCCACTTTCCGCGCCTACGCCCTTCGGACTTCAGGGTGCGCACGCTCGACGGAGTCGCCGACGACTGGCCGCTCGACTACTACGAGCTGGAGCCCTACTACGACCTCAACGACCGTATGGTCGGCGTGTCGGGGCTTGCCGGCGACCCCGGTAACCCGCCGCGCTCGCCGCGCCAGACGCCGCCGGTCTCGCCGGGGCGCGGCGGCTCGATCATGGCCCGCGCCTTCGACCGGCTCGGCTGGCACTGGTGGCTGCCCGACATCGCCATCAACACCGAGCCCTACGGCGGCCGCGGCGCGTGCAACAACTGCGGGCCCTGCGACCTCGGCTGTCCGCAAAAGGCACGCGTCTCGACCGACGTCACCTACTGGCCGCTCGCGATCGGGCTCGGCGCCGAGCTGCGCTCCGAGTGCCGGGTCGCCGAGGTCACCGTGGACGAGCACGGCCTCGCCACCGGCGCCACCTACTTCGACCGCGACGGCCGGCTGTTGCACCAGCGCGCCGCCGCCGTCGTCGTCTGCGCGAACGGCGTGGGGACGCCGCGCCTCCTGCTGCTCTCGCAGTCGAAGCACCATCCGAACGGGCTCGCCAACTCGTCCGGGCTGGTCGGGAAGCGGCTGATGCACCATCCCACGGGCTTCGTCACCGGCGTCTTCGACGAGATGCTCGAGGACTGGAAGGGCAACTTCAGCCAGGCGATCGTCTGCCAGCACTTCTACGAGACCGACCTCGCGCGCGGGTTCGTGCGCGGCTTCCAGATGCAGTGCATCCGCGCCGGCGGCGGGCCGGTGGGCACGGCCGTTGGGCAGTACCTCGCCGGGCTGCCCTGGGGCGAGGAGCACCACCACCGCTTCGCCGAGCAGTTCGGCCGTACCGTCAGCCTCACCGTCACCAGCGAGGACCTGCCGGAGGAGACGAACGCGGTGACGCTCGACGCCGAGCTGAAGGACGGCAACGGCATCCCCGCGCCGCGCCTTCACTACCGCGTCGGCGACAACACGAAGCGGATGATCGCCTGGGGCGTCGACCGTGCCGTCGAGGCATTCCAGGAGGCGGGCGCGAAGCGGATCGTCACGCAGCAGCTCGTCGAGAGTGCGGGCTTCCACTTCCTCGGCACCGCCCGCATGGGCGACGATCCGGCCGACTCGGTGCTCGACCGCTGGGGCCGCGCCCACGACTGCGCCAACCTCTGGGTGGGTGGCGGCTCGCCATTTGTGACCGGCGCCGGGCTCAACCCGACCTCGACGATCATGGCGCTCGCGCTGCGCACCGCCGATGCCATCCTGGCCACGGCGAAGGGGCGCGAGGTGGCGGGATGAGCGGCAAGGGCGCGGGCGCGGGCGCGGGCCCGGGCGCGGGCACGGACGCGGGCCCGGACGCGTCGGCCCCCGGCGACCCCGCCACCCTGCTCGTTGCCGTGCTCGACCGCCTGCTCCCGCCGCACGGCGACCTGCCCGGCGCGGGCGGCCTCGGGCTGGCGGCGCAGATCCTGCCGGAGCGGGCCGAGGGTGTGCTCGCGCAGCTGCCCGCGGGCTTCACGGCGCTGGCGGCGGCGGAGCAGACCGCCGCGCTGGCGGCCGTCGAGCAGGCCGCTCTCGCCGCGTTCGCGCTGCTCCTCAAGTTCGCCTACATCGCCTACTACCGCGACCCGCGCGTCATGGCGCGCATCGAGCAGGCCACCGGCTATGCGGCCCGGCCGCCGCAGCCGCTCGGCTACGAGCTCGAGCCCGCCGACCCCACCCTGCTCGACGTTGTCAAGGCGCGGGCACCCCACTACCGGGACACCCGGGAGGTCACCAGATGAAGCACGCAGGCAAGGTCATCGTCGTCACCGGCGGGGCCAGTGGCATCGGTCGCGGCATCGTCGAGCGCTTCGTCGGCGAGGGCGCTAGCGCCGTGATCGTCGACATCGACGAGGCGACGGCCCGCGAGGTGGCAGCGCCGCTCGGCGACCGCGCGCTCGTCGTCCGTGCCGACGTCACGCAGGAGGCCGACCTCGAGGCAGCCTGCGCCGCCGCCCGCTCCACCTTCGGCCGGCTGGATGTGATGGTCAACAACGTCGGCATCATCCAGATCAAGTCGCTGCTCGACTCGACGCCGGAAGAGTGGCGGAAGATCCTCGACGTCAACGTCGTCTCGATGTTCCTCGGCTGCAAAGTCGCGGCGCGTCACATGATCGAGCTGGGCAACGGCGGCGTCATCCTCAACGCGGCGTCGGGTGCCGGCCGCCGCGGTAACAAGCTGGTCTCTGCCTACTGCGCGACGAAGGCCGCTGCGATCAACATGACGCAGTCGTTCGCGCTGGAGCTCGCCCCGCACAGGATTCGCGTCAACTGCTATCAGCCCGGCCACATCGAGACGCCGCTCTGGGACGACCTGGCGGTGGCGTGGCAGAAGGCGACCGGCCAGGGCAAGGACGAGATGATCGAGCTGTTCCGCTCGACGGTGCCGTGGGGGCGCTTCGGCCGCCCCGACGACGTCGCCGCCGTCTGCTCGTTCCTCGCCACCGACGAGGCCGAGTACGTCACCGGCCAGGCGATCGCGATGAACGGCGCCGAGATGTTGTTCTAGCGATGACGTTCCTGCGAACGGGCCAGGAGTACCGCGAGTCGCTGCGCGACGGGCGCGAGGTCTGGTACGGCGGCAAGCGCGTCGAGGACGTGACTACGCACCCGGCGATGCGCGCCGGCATCGACTTCCAGGCGAGGATGTACGACGCGCAGCACGATCCGGCTACGCGGGACGTGCTCACCTACGTGCGGCCGGACGGCGAGCGCGCCGCCACCGCGTGGCTCGTGCCCCGCACGCGCGAGGACCTCCTGCTCAAGCTCGCCGAGTCGGAGTACCGCTGCTGGCAGTCGTTCGGCGCGTTCCACTCGCGCCAGCCGAACCACGTCGCCTGGGTCATCATCGGGCAGCTCGCCTACGAGTCGGTGTTTCGCACGCACGCGCCCGAGTGGGCCGACAACCTCGCCCGCTACGTCGAGCATGCGCAGCGCAACAACCTCGCGACGGCCGCGAGCATCATCGAGCCGCAGGGGACGAAGGCCCGCACCGCCAAGGCCGGCGACGACCGCTCGGCGGTGATGCGCGTCGTCAGCCGTGATAGCGGCGGTGTCGTGATCCGCGGCGCCAAGGCCGTCGGCACGGCGGCGCCGATGTCGAACGACGTCCAGATCGGCAGCATCTACTACCCGCACGTCCGCCCGGACGAGGCGTTCTGGTGCTGCATCCCGCTCAATACCCCCGGCATCCGGGTCTACTGCCGCGAGGCCGTCGCCCCCGCCGCCGGCTTCCGCGACCATCCGCTGGCGTCGATTGGCGAGGAGCTCGACTGCCTCGTCGTCTACGACGACGTCTACGTGCCGAACGACCGGATCTGGGCGCTCGACGCTCCCGCCACCTGCGACCCGGCGCTGTTTGGTACCACCGGCGGCGGCGAGTTCTGGATCCATCTGTCGCGCTCGGTGGTCAAGGCCGAGCTGATGGTGGGCCTGGCGCAGCTCGTCGCCGACACGCTCGAGACCGGCTCGATCCCCGCGGTGCAGGATCACATCAACGAGATTACGCAGTGGGCGCTGATCCTGCGTGGCGGCCTTGGCGCGGCCCTCGACCGGGCTGCGCTCACACCCGACGGCGTGCTGCTGCCGCACATCCCCACCATCAACGCGTTTCGCGCCTACGGGCTCGACCACTACCCGCGGATGAACCAGCTGCTGCAGCAGATGTGCGGCCAGGGCCTGGTCACGCGGCTGACCGAGGCCGACCTGGCGGTGCCGCAGATCCGCGCCGACTACGAGCAGTACCACCAGACCGGGCAGAGCAGCGTCGACGACAAGAACCTGCTGATGAACCTCGTCTTCGACGTCACCTCGTCGGCGTACGCGGGCCGCTCCGAGATCTTCGACAACGTCAACGGCCTGCCGGCCGGGCTGCTGCGCTCGCTGCTCTACTACATCTCCGATCGCAGCCCGCATGTCGAGAAGGTGCGCGGGCTGATCGGCCTCGGCGTGGACGGCCCCGGCACCGGTGCGACGTCGGCGACGGAGGCCTGGCACACCGGCGGGCGGACGCAGGGGTAGCGGACGGGCCGGGCCAGGGCCCGCGCCGCGCCGGCCCGCCGCTCGACTCCCCGCTGGACTTCGCGCGCCGCGCGCGAGAGGATCGGCGCATGCCCAGGCCCCACATCGAGTTCATCCAGTCGTTCGACCTGCCCGTCGAGGCGCCCTGCGAGGGCCCGTTTGCGGGCGGTGCGCTCCGCCGTCTCAGCGTCGACTCCGCGGACGGCTCCTCGTCGCTGCTCGTCCGGCTGCCCGGCGGCTGGCACGGCGACGCGGCGGGGCTGATGCGCCCGGTCGAGCTGTTCGTGCTGCGCGGGCGCCTGGTCGCCGGCGGGCAGGAGCTCGTCGAGGGCCGCTACGCCTGGGTGCCGAGCGGCGCCACCGATCGAACGCTCTCGACCACCGAGGAGACGCTGCTGATCGCGTTCGTCGAGGCCGAGCGCGACGTCGCCGGCGAGATCGAGGTGACCGACACCGGCGAGCTGCAGTGGGAGCCGTTCGGCGCCGACGCGGGCACGCCGCACGGCATCGAGCGCAAGCTGATCC
>JANXXF010000117.1 GCA_025350775.1 Actinomycetes bacterium | reverse complement strand
GTTTCTAGACCTAACTCACGAGGTGTCCCCTCCGACCATCACCGAGGCCTTCAGGAACTCTTGGAGCCGAGGCGAAGGGTTGGAAAGCTGTCTCAGGAGGGGCATAACCTCCGAAGATCCGGCCCGCTGGACGGGCCACGACGGTCTTCGGGGGAGTCCTATCGCTGAAAGAGCTTCGACGCCAGCTCTGCGCGCTCGAGGCCGAGGTGCACGGCGACGTCGTTGAGGATCGCGCTCAGCGTGCCGACGCGAAGCGGGTCGTGACGCGGCACGGTGACGTGGTGCTCCTGCCCCTCGGCTGTCCGGGTGAGCCTGACGTGGCTGCCGGTCTGGCGCGTCGATTCGTATCTATACCCGCGAAGGAGGGCCGCGAGCTCGTCGCCCGAGACATCGCGGGGAAGCTTCACGATGCGAGCAGCTCGTCCCGCACGATGTGGAGACGGATCACGCTCGGCCGCGCCTCGTCCTCGAAGTGGCAGCTCACCGCGTCCCGCACCATGCCGCGCAGCTCCTCGAGCGAGTCGGCCTGCGTGAAAATCGAGTGCCCGAGCGCTCGAGCCTCGTAGCCGCCTTCCGGTGACTCGTCGACCGCGAAGATGATCTCGGTGCCGCTCATGGCCGGATCGTACCGGCACCGGTCGCCGAGCGGCGGCTCCGCGCCAGTACACCAAGGCTCTCTGCTGGCAGACCGGCACACATTCGCACCCCTGCCGGCCGGCTCCCGAACGCAAGCCCCTCCTTCGTAGCACCGGTGCTACACTTCACCCATGGGGCGCGAGGTCACGCAGCGTGAGCTGCGCAACGAGAGCGGCGAGATCATGCGGGCGCTCGACCAGGGCGAGTCATTCGTCGTCACGCGCAACGGCGTTGCGGTGGGCGAGCTGATCCCGCTCCGGCAACGACAGTTCGTCGCGGCCGATGCCGTGCTCGCGGCCTTCGCGGCTGCGCCCGGCATCGACTCCGCCCGCTTCAGGACGGACGTGGACGCGCTGCTCGATCAGAACCCGCTGCCCCGTGCCTGAGCCGCGCCAGGCGCGAGGGCTGATCGACACCTCCGTCGTGATCGATCTCGAGCAGATCGATCCGAGCAGCCTGCCGCTCGAGCTCGCGATCTCTGCAGTCACCCTCGCCGAGCTCGCGGCGGGGCCGCATGCAACCGCCGATCCAGCCGAGCGGGCGCGCCGCCAGGACAGGCTCCAGCGCGTCGAAGCGACCTTCGACCCGCTCCCCGTCGACGCGACAACCGCGCGCGCCTACGGCCGGATCTACGCCACGGTGGCCGCGACAGGGAGCAAGGCGCGTGGCAGACGGGCCTTCGACCTGCTGATCGCCGCGACCGCGCTCGAAGCCGGGCTACCCCTGTACACCCGCAACCCGGCCGACTTCAGCGGCCTCGACTCGCTGCTCGAGGTCGTGGCGGTCGAGTCGGCGCGGTGAGCAGCATCGACCTCTACTGGTTGCCGCTGGGTGCAGGCGGCTGGTTCGTGCGGTTCAACGGCCGAGCCTACGAGGCCGTGGTCGCCTCGCTCGAACGGCGACCGCGGCGCGGCCTTGATGTCGAATCGATCGAGCCACAGCCAGGCGGGCACGCGCCAGGCGCGGGCGACAACGCCAGGAGTCTGGTTGATGTCGGTGATGCTAACTTTCGAGCATCATGCGCACCACGATCACGCTCGATGACGATGTCACCGCGCTGATCGTGAGCGAGCGCGAGCGCACCGGCGAGTCGTTCCGCGACGTGGTCAACCGCCTGCTCCGGCGTAGCGCACGCGCCGCCGTGCCCGCCGTTCCGCCGGCGCTGCCATGGCTTCCCGGGCGTCCGCTGCTCGACGTATCCGACGTGTCGTCCCTGCTCGCTGCCCTCGATGACGAGCGGCGCGCACATCGCGACGTCCCATGACGCTCGTCGACACGAACCTGCTCGTCTACGCGACCTTCGCGGACGCGCCCGAGCACGAGAGCGTTCGCAGCTGGCTCGAGGGGCGCCTTGGCGAAGGCGAAGGCACCGTCGCCCTCTGCTGGCCGGTCGTCTATGCCCTCGTTCGCCTGATCACGAGCCCGCGGGTGTTCGGAGAGCGCGCAGTCACGGTCAGGGAGGGCTGGGGCGTCGCGGCCGCGTATCTCCAGCAGCCGGCCGTCCGGCTCGTCACCGACGGCACCGGGCACGCGGCGATCGCCACGGAGCTCGCGCGAACGCCGGGCCTGCGCAGCGATGACGTGCCCGACATCGAGATCGCAGCGCTCGCGATCGAGCACGGGCTCGTGCTGGCCACGCACGACCACGGCTTCCGCCGCTTCTCGGGCCTCCGCTGCTTCGATCCCCTCACCGACACGTAGCAGGGGCCGCACCGGCCGGACGGCCCGAGCGAACCCGCCTACGAGAAGAGGTCTTCGGGCATGGCGACGGCCAGCGGGAAGGTCGGCTGTCAGCGGCTACGCCGCGCCCGCCCCGGGCTCGATCCTGGCGACGGTGCCGACCCGGTCGACGCTCCGGTCGAAGCTGGTGATGGCATTGACGCCCGACACTTCCGCGCAGGCGACGAGGTACGCCTCCGCAAAGTCGAGCCGCTCGACCTCGTACACCTCGACCGCTCGCAGGAGCAGCGCGTCGTCGACCACGACGACGGCAGGGAACGCGAGCACCGCGCGAGCGAGCTCGGCGACGACCTCGCGCTTCACCTTGTAGAAGGACTCGAGGACGTACACCACCTCGGCCAGAACGAGATCGGCGAGATAGAGCTGCTCGGCACCCCGGAGGAACGCGGTCGCGGCCGCGCCCTGGTCGGGAGGGTCGCCCGTCAGGTGACGGACGAGGACGTTCGTGTCGACGAATGCCTTCAATGGCGCGCACGCGTACGAGCGGCCCGCGTCGCGCCTCGAACGTCGGACCAGCTCGACCCGCGTACGGAGGCAGGCACGCTCACCACGCCTGCGAGGTCGAGCAGATCCGGCGTCCGCGCCAGCGTCGCCCGTCGCCCCTCGACGCGGAACACGACCTGGTCACCCTCCCCGAGTCCCAACGCATCCCGCACGGCCTTGGGAACAGTGATTTGACCCTTCGACGTCATCCGGGCTGCAAGCTCCATCGCCACTCCTTACTCGTCGCTCCGGGTAAGGATACCAGCGAGCCCGGGCGCCTCGAGCAGGTTGGCGTGGCCGATGCCTACCATGAAGCAGAGCTCGGTGTTCGGGATCCGCTCGGCGATGGCGCGGTT
>JANXXF010000118.1 GCA_025350775.1 Actinomycetes bacterium | reverse complement strand
GTCGTGCATAGGCTGCCCGGAGGCCGGATCCCCCTTCGGCAGCACGTCCTGCGCCCACGGCCGCCGTTTCCAGTCGGGCACCGGGGCGGCGACCTCCGCCTGTGGCACGAAGTGCGACCGCTCGACCAGGGCGAGCCGGTGGATGTAGCGCGGGCAGTTGGGGAACACCTCGCCCACCTGCACCCGCACCACGAGCTGCGCGCCCGGCCACTCGGCGGCCAGCGGGTCGTCCGGATCGACCGACGCGACGCCGTTGACGCGTATTCGGCTCGGGCGCTCTGCCAGGAAGTCGATGAAGAGCAGGCCGACGCGGCCACCGCCGGCCCGGGTCCCGGGCGCGGACCCGGCCTCCGCCCCGGCCTCACCCAGCACGTTCCCGGCCGACAGGAACATGCCGTTGCCGTCGTACAGCGGGAAGGCCAGCGTCCGCTCGTCGAGCACGCGCACGAAGCCCGGCTCGCCGCCCTTGTACGAGCACTGCGGCTGCCCCGCCGCGTCGACCGTGGCGAGGAAGAACATGTCGAGCCGCTCGATCAGCGCGCGATCGTCGTCGCCGATCCGGTCGGAGAGCAGCCGCTCCTCGATGCGGTCGGCGAGCCGCCGCGTGTCGAAGCGGTCCTGCAGGGCGCGGGCGGGCTCGCTGTAGAGCCGGGTCACTGCTGCCTCCTCCGTGGGTGGGTGCCCAGGGATCGCCGGGGCTTCTTGATGCAGTATCGGTGAACGGCCATGCTGATGCGACTCGCCGATCTGGCGGCCCGGCGGCCGCGCCTCCTGCTGGCCGGAGCGGTCGCCTTCACGGCCGCCGGGCTCGTCGTCGGCAGCACGGTGACGTCACGGCTGGCGAGCGGCGGCTTCGACGACGCCACGATGCAGAGCGTGCAGGCGAGCGAACTGCTGCGGCGCGCGAGCGGTCAGGACCCGGGCCAGACGTTGCTCGCCATTGTGCGCACGCCGGAAGGCGCCCGTACCCCGGCGGCGCAGGCGCGGCTGCGGGCGCTCGCCCTGAAGGTGGCCGCCGCACTCGGCCCCCTGGCCCCCTCCGTCTCCGTCGGCGACCCCACCGCCGATCCCCGCCTCATCGCCCGCGACGGCCGCTCGGTGCTGCTGGTGGTGCGCGGTGTCGGCGAGCAGCTGGCAGGGCGGATCCAGCGCGTCCTGCGCGACGAGCCCGACGTGCTGCTGGGCGGCAGCCCGATCGTCGCGCGTCAGGTGGATGAGATCGTCGCGCGCGACCTCAAGCGCGCCGAGCTGATCGCCTTCCCGCTCGTCTTCCTGCTCTCGCTGTGGGTGTTTCGCGGCCTCGTCGCGGCGCTGCTGCCGCCGCTCGTCGGCGCCGTCGCCATCGCCGGGGCGTTCCTCGGCCTGCGCGCGGCAGCCGAGGCGACCACGCTCTCGGTGTACGCGCTCAACCTCGTCGTCGGCATGGGGCTCGGCCTCGCCATCGACTACTCGCTGTTCGTCGTCTCGCGCTACCGGGAGGAGCTGGCGCGCGCGGGCGGGGTGGCCGGCCCGGAGGTACTGCGCCGCACGCTCGCCACCGCCGGGCGCACCGTCCTCTTCTCGGGCATCACCGTGGCAACGGCGCTCGCCGCCCTACTCGTGTTCCGCCAGAAGTTCCTCTTCTCGATGGGCCTCGGCGGGATGCTCGTCGCGCTGGTGGCGATGGGCGCCGCCCTCGTCGCGCTCCCCGCCGCGCTGGCGCTGCTCGGCCCACGCGTCAACGCCCTCTCCCCCGCCTTCCTGCGGCGCAGCGCCGCCGCCACCGCGCGCCCCGCCGAGCGAGGCTTCTGGTTCCGGCTCGCCCAGCTCGTGATGCGCCGCCCGCTGCCGATCGCGATCGGGGCCACGGCGCTGCTGCTCGCCCTCGGTGCGCCCTTCCTCGGCATCCGCTTCACGACCGTCGACGCCCGAGTCCTGCCGGCCAGCTCGAGCGGCTACCAGGTGAACGAGCTCGTACGCCGCGACTTCCCGCGCTCGCTCAACCCACCGGTGGTCGTCGCAATCGAGGCGCCGGCGGACCAAGCCGCCGCCACCCGCATCGCCGCCTGGGCCGACACGGTGCGCCGGCTGCCCAACGTCGCCGACGTCTCTCAGCCCGCCCCCGTCGGCGCCGACGTGTGGCGGGTCGACGTCGGCACGGTCGGGTTCGGCAACGACCCGGCCGCCGAGCAGCTCGTCCACCGGATCCGGGCGCTCCCCAGCGCCGACCCCGTCCTCGTCGGCGGCCGCGCCGCCTTCCTCGTCGACCAGAAGCGCAGCCTCGGCGAGCGGCTGCCGTGGGCGGCCCTGATCGTCGTCCTGGTCACGCTGCTCGTGCTGTTCGCGATGACCGGCTCGCTACTCCTGCCGATCAAGGCGGTGATCCTCAACCTGCTCACGATTAGCGCGGTCTTCGGCGTGCTCGTGCTGATCTTCCAGCGCGGCCACCTGCAGGGACCGCTCGGCTTCCGCAGCCCGGGCGCCATCGACACCACCCAGCCGCTGATGATCGCCGCCATCGCCTTCGGCGTCTCGACCGACTACGGCGTCTTCCTGCTCTCACGCATCAAGGAGGCGCGCGACTCCGGCCTCGACGACCGGCACGCCGTCGCACTGGGCCTCGAGCGCACCGGCCGGATCGTGACCGCCGCAGCGCTGCTCTTCGTCGTCGCGATCGGCGCGTTCGCAACCTCACGCATCGTGCAGATCAAGGAGATCGGCGTCGGCACGGCGCTCGCGGTGATCATCGACGCGACGATCATCCGCGCGCTGCTCGTTCCCTCGCTGATGCAGCTGCTGGGACGCTGGAACTGGTGGGCGCCGGCGCCGCTCGCGCGGCTGCACCGGCGGCTCGGGCTGGACGAGACCGGCCCCTCGCGCCGCGCTGCTACCTGGCGCACTTCGCGGCGCCGAGCCCCTTGATGATCCCGGCCGCCTTCACGGCCAACGCGTCGCCCTCGGTGACCAGCGTCTTGACCTTCTTCTGATCGTTCTTCCGCAGCGCGGCGATCAGGCCCTTGATGAGGCCGCCCTGCCGCTCGTAGATGCCGACGACGCTGCCGATCGCAGCCGCGTCAGCCGACGGTCGCTTGAGCTTGGCCAGTTCGTCCGTCTGCCGCTTGCCGACCTCGAGGAACCGCTCCGAGG
>JANXXF010000105.1 GCA_025350775.1 Actinomycetes bacterium | reverse complement strand
TGGCCGCATCACGCGGCGGCGACTGCCTGGCAGAGGAGCTGGTCGAGGGCGTCGAGGTGACGGTCAACGCGTTCTCGGTGGCGGGGCGGTTTGTGCCGCTGACCGTCACCGACCGGGTGACCGACCCGGAGCTGGCGTTCGGGGTGGCGCTCGCCCACGTGTGGCCGAGCGCGCTGCCGCCGGCGCAGGTAGAGGCGGCGGTGGACGCGGCCCGGGCGGCCGCCGCGGCGCTCGGCGTGACCGACGGGCCGACGTACACCCAGCTCGTGGTCGGGCGGGACGGGACGCCGCGCGTGATCGAGCTGGCGGCCCGGCTGGGCGGCGGCCACGATGCCGAGCTCTGCCAGGCCGCGCTGGGGGTCGATCTCGCCGCGCTGACGGTGGCGGCGGCGCTGGGGGAGCGCGTCGCTGTCGAGGCGCTGGTCGCGGCGGTCGCCGGCGCGGCCGGGGTGCTGGGCGCGGCCGGGGTGCTGGGCGCGGCCGTCGCTGGCGGGGCAGTTCCCGCGGCGGGCACCGCCCGCGCCGTGCGCGGCGCGACCACCCGCTTTCTTGTCCCGGCGCACCCCGGCCGCCTGGTCGTGGTGGAGGGCGTCGAGGCGGCTGCGGCGCTGCCGGGGATCCGCCGCGTCCGCGTGTACCGGCAGCCGGGCGCGCAGCTCGGCGCGCTGCAGCGGGGCGCCGACCGTGTCGGGGCGATCCTCGCCGTCGGCGCGAGCCGGACGGAGGCCCTCGAGCGGGCGGGCCGTGCGGCCGAGGCCGTACGCTTCCTCACCAGCGATGCCCGAGCCGACCCAGCGTAGAGCGACCTTCCTCGGCTTCCAGCCGCCTGCGATCGACGACGAGGAGATCGACGAGGTCGTCGCGACGCTGCGCTCGGGCTGGCTCACCAGCGGCCCCAAGTCGCGCGAGCTCGAGGCGGCCTTCCGGGAGTACCTCGGCGTCGAGCACGCGCTGGCCGTCTCCTCGTGCACGGCGGCGCTCCACCTCTCGCTCGTCGCGCTCGGCGTCGGGCCCGGCGATGAGGTGATCACCTCGCCCATCACCTGGCCGTCGACGGCCAACGTGATCGTCCACGCCGGCGCGACCCCGGTGTTCGCCGACGTGCGGCCCGGCGATCTGAACATTGACCCGGAGCGCGTCGCCGAGCTGGTGGGCCCGCGCACGAAGGCGATCGTGCCGGTGCACTTCGCGGGCGCCGCCGCCGACCTCGACCCGCTGCACGCGCTCGGCCTGCCCGTCGTCGAGGATGCCGCCCACGCCGTCGAGACGACGTACCGCGGCCGCAAGATCGGCGGCCTCTCGGCGACGACCTGCTTCTCGCTGTACGCCACCAAGAACGTCGCCGGCGGCGAGGGCGGCATCATCGCCACCAACAGCGCCGAGGTCGCCGCCGCCGTCGACGCCCTGCGCGTCATGCGCCGCAGCCACGGCTCGCTCTACGACATCGAGACCGTGGGCTTCAAGGCGAACCTCTCCGACGTGCTCGCCTCGATCGCGCTGCCGCAGCTGCGCAAGATCGGCCGGCACCGCGCCATCCGCGAGCGCCACGTCGCCGCCTACGACGCCGCCGTCGCCGGCCTCGACGGGATCACGCCGCTCGAACGCGACCCGCGCGACACCCACGCCCACCACCTTTATGTGGTCCGCATCGCTGCCGCCCGGGCCGGCGTCACCCGCGACGAGTACCAGCGCGCGCTCACCGAGGAGAACATCGGCACGAGCATCCACTTTCTGCCGGTGCACCGCCTCACCGCCTACCGCCGCCTGCTGCCCGACCAACCGCGGCTGCCCGTCGCCGAGCAGGCCGGTGACGAGATCCTCTCGCTGCCTCTGTCGCCCGCGCACTCCGCTGACGACATCGCCGACGCGATCGCCGCCCTGCAGCGCGTCCACGCCCGGTTCGGCGCATGACCGCGCGCCGCAAGCGCGTGCTGCGGCTCGTCGGCTCCGCCGTCGTCACCGGCCTCTGCCTCGCCTACATCGTCTGGCAGATCGACGTGAGCCGGACGGTGCGCATCCTCGGCGACGCGAGCCCGTGGTGGTTCCTCGGCGCGGTCGCGATCATGGTGTTCACGGTGCCGGCGATGGCGTGGCGGTGGCAGCAGCTGCTCGCCGCGCGCGGCATCCACGACCGGTTGCCATGGCTGCTGCGCGCCTACTTCACCGCGTACACCGCCGGGCAGATCCTGCCGACCTCGATCGGCGGCGACGCGATGCGCATCTTCGAGACCTCCCGCCGGCACCCCGGCAAGGGCGGCCCGATCGCCGGCTCGATCCTGCTGGAGCGGGCGCTGGGCGGGGCGGCGACGCTCGTGCTGGCCGCCATCGGCTTCGTGCTGGCGATCGGCCGCTACGACGTCGGCGCGTACCTGTGGGTCGAGCTGGCGTTCGTGCTGGGGTCGATCGGGCTCGGCATCGTGCTGTTTTCGAAGCGGGCGCGGCGGCCGCTGCGCACGCTCGTCCCCGGGCTGCGCGTCGTGCGCGTCGAACGGCCGTTGCGCGCCGTCTACGAGGGCATCCACGGCTACCGCGATCATGGCGGGCTGATGGTGCGTGTCGCCGGGCTGACGCTCGGCCTGCAGGCGGTGCGCGTGCTCGCGATCTGGGCTGCGGCCCGGGCTGTCGGCGTCGACCTCTCGCCGCGGCCGTTCTACGTGATGGGGCCGCTGCTCTTCCTCGTCATGCTCGTCCCGTTCACGGTGAACGGGCTCGCCGTGCGCGAGGCGTTCTTCGTCAGCTTCCTGGGCGGCCTCGGGGTGGACAAGAGCGCCGCCTTCGCCACCGGCTTCCTCTTCTTCCTCGTCACGGTCGCGCTGTCGCTGCCGGGTGCCGTCGTGCTCGGCAGCGAGTGGCTGCGCGCCGCGCGCCTCGCACCGGCCGGCCCCGAGCCGGATGGGCCCTGAGCCGGATGGGCCCGGAGCTGCATGGCTGACGTCACGGTGGTGATCGTCACGCTCGACGGGCTGCCGTGGGTGGCGCCCTGCATCGAGAGCGTGCTCGCTGCTGCCCGCGAGGTGATCCTCGTCGACCACGGCTCCCGCGACGGCACCGTCGCGCTCGTGCGGGAGCGGTTCCCGGCGGTGCGCGTGATCGAGCAGGGCAACGTCGGCTACGGCGCCGGGATGAATGCCGGGCTGCGCGTTGCGGCCGGCGCGTGGTTCCTCGTGCTCAACGCGGATGCGTGGGCGGAGCGGGGCGCTGCGGGCGGCTCCGTCGTCGGCACCCACCCGCTCGAGCGGCTCGTCGCGTTCGCCGAGGCGTGTCCGGAGGCGGCGGTGGTCGGGCCGCGGCTGCTGAACCCGGATGGGACGCTGCAGCGGTCGGTGCGCGGCTTCCCGACGCTGTGGCGGCTCGCCACCGAGTACCTCTTCCTGCGCAAGCTGGCGCCGTGGTCGGCCGCGCTCAACGGGTTCTACGCGGGCGGCTTCGACCACGCGTCGGCTCGCGAGGTCGAGTGGCTGATGGGCGCCGTCATGCTGGTGCGCCGCGCCGCCGCCGACGAGGTCGGCCTGTTCGACGAGGAGTTCTTCCTGTTCAGCGAGGAGACCGACTGGTGCCGCCGCTTCCACGATGCGGGCTGGCAGGTGTGGTTCGACCCGGAGGTCGCGTTCACCCACGTCGGCGGCGCCTCGCACGGCGGGCGGCTGTTCCGCGAGAACCTGCGCGGCCAGCTGCGCTACTTCGCCAAGCACGGCGGGGCGGGCAGTGGCGGCGGGGCGGGCCGCGGCGGCGGGGCCGGCAGCGCGGCCAGGGCGCGGCTGCTGCTGCTGTGGGCCCTGCGGCTGCGCGGGGCGCTGTTCCCAGGGGCACGCGGGCGGATGTACCGGGAGGCGGCGCGCTGGCTCGCCTCTGGCTCGGTGCAGGAGCTGCTGGACGCGC
>JANXXF010000100.1 GCA_025350775.1 Actinomycetes bacterium | reverse complement strand
CGAGCGTCGTCGCCGCTGTCACCAGGCCGGCCCGGCCCGCCGCTCCGGCCACCCGCCACCCCGTCAGCGCAACCACGCTCCCAGCCGGCGGGCCTCGGCCCAGCCGATGAAGGCCTGGTCGACCTCCTGGCGGTCGCTCGTCCCCAGCAGAATGGGGTCGGCGCCGACGCTGGCCAGCTCCTCCAGCAGGTCGTGCAGCCGCTCGCCGTTGTGCGTACGCCGGGCCGCCGCCTCGCGCCGGCTGAGCCGGACGAGCCGCACGCCGGGGCGCCCGGGCTCGCCGACCGGGACGATGACCGAGCCGACCGCCGGGAAGCTCTGCTCCCACACGGGATCCTGGATGACGACCGGGACGACGTCCCAGCCGCGGCCGACCGCGAGCAGCAGCGCCTCGGACGGCAGTGGCACGAGGAAGTCCGAGAGGAGGAAGACGAACGATCCGGTCGGCAGCGTCGAACGGAGGCGGCCGAGGAAGAGCAGCGCCGCCTCGAGGCTGTCGTCGGGCGCGTCGAACGGCGTTCCGAAGCCTTCCCGCTCGGTCGTCAGGTAGACGCCGTCGACCCGTGTGGGGGCGAGCCAGAACGGCTCGCCGCCGCGCGCGTCCAGCCCGGCGTAGTCGATCAGGCCGACGTCGGTGTGGGCTGCCGCCGCGCTCGCAGCGACCGCCGTCGCCGCGGCGAGCAGCGCGGCAGGCTTCGAGAGCCACGGCAGCGTCTCGTCGAAGAGTCCCATCCCTGGCCGGCGGTCGCAGACGATCACCACCCGTGGCGTCTCGTCGGCCGCGTGCTCCCGCACGATGAAGTGATCCTGCCCGACGGCGGCCGAGACGCGGGCGGAGGCCCGCCAGTCGATGCTCGAGACGGGGTCGCCGCGCTGATAGTCCCGGGCGCCGATGATGTCAGAGCCGGGACCGCGGCGGCGGCTCGGCCGGTCGCCGAACGGCAGGCCCGTCAGCCGCCGGCGCGGCACGAGCGGAAAGGTCTGGCGGTCGCCGGCGCCCACGGCGCCTAGCCCGACGCTGCCGCGGCCGAATCGGGGTGCGCGCGATCCCAGTCGGGCTCGGGCGCTGGCGCGAGCGCGAGGCAGCGGGCCTGCACCAGCTCGAGCGCGGCCTCGCGGCCGAGCGTCCGCGTCTCCGCGTAGAACGAGGTCGTCAGCATCAGCCGGTGGCCGATGACCGGGAGGAACAGCTTCTCGACGTCCTCGACGACGACGTAGGGCCGCCCGTGCAGCAGCGCCCGGGCGCGCGCGATGCGCTCGAGGGCGAGGCTTCCGCGCACCGAGGCGCCGTTCGCCACGCCCTCGACCTCGCGCGTGGCGCGCACGAGCGAGACGATCCAGGACAGGATCAGCTCGTCGACGTAGACGTCCTCGGTCGCCTCCTGCAGCAGGCGGAGATCGTCGGCCGAGATGGCCGGAGCGAGGCCGCCGAGTGGGTGCGTGTGCCGCTGCGCCGCCACGATCGCGATCTCCTCCTCGAGCGCGGGGAAGCCGAGCGCTGTCAGTAGCGCAAAGCGGTCGAGCTGGGCCTCGGGCAGCGGGAACGTCCCCTCCTGCTCGATCGGGTTCTCGGTGGCGATCACGAGGAACGGCGCCGGCAGCGGATGCGTCACGCCGTCGACAGTCACCTGCCGCTCGGCCATCGCCTCCAGCAGCGCCGACTGCGTCTTCGGCATCGCGCGGTTGACCTCGTCGACGAGGACGATGTTCGCAAAGATCGGGCCGGGTCGGAACTCGAACTCGCGCGTCTTCTGGTCGTACACCGAGAGGCCGGTGATGTCGGTCGGCAGGAGATCGGGCGTGCACTGGATGCGCGAGAAGGCCGCGCCCTCGATGCTGCCAGCGATCGCGCGGGCGAGCACGGTCTTTGCGGTGCCCGGCACGTCCTCCAGCAGCACGTGCACGTTGCCGATGAGCGCCGCCAGCACGAGCGAGATCTCCTCGTGCTTGCCGCGAACGACGGTCTCGATGTTGCCGAGCAGGCGGACGGCGAGCGCCGTCCCTTGCTCGAAGCGATCCCCTCCTCCGCGGCTTGCCTGTGCGGTCACGAGCACCATCCTAGCCCTCGATTCCTGTCGACACCCCATTGACGCACCAGCGGCGCAGTGGAATAGTGGGTTCCGTTCCAGTTCCTGGGACGCTTTTACTTAGGGGAGGAATGAATGCGTAAGACGTTGATCTCGGCGCTGCTGATCCTGTGCAGTGCTGCGCTCGTCGTCGCCGCTTCGGCGTCGGCGAAGACAAACCACGGGGGTGTATCGATCAGCCCGGCGCGGGCCTTTACCTCGACCGAGCTCTACCAGGTGCCGGGGAAGAACTGGCCGGTCATCGGTGGCAGCCTCAGAGACGACCGCTTCTCGTCGCTCGATCAGATCAACTCGGGCAACGTCTCGGGCCTCAAGCGGGCCTGGCAGACGCATCTCGGCTACAAGCCGGTCCCGGGTGAGAGCGCCGAGGGCAACGCCCTTGTCTACCAGGGCGTCATGTACATCACATCGGGCCTCAGCAACGTGTACGCGCTCGACGCAGCCACGGGCGCCCACATCTGGGCGCGCACGGGCTCGCTCGAGAAGGGGGCGGAGGGCTTCCTGCTCAAGGTCAACCGCGGCCTTGCTCTGGGCGACGGCAAGCTCTTCATCGCGCAGCTCGACGGCAACGTCGTAGCGATGGACCAGACGAACGGCAAGACCGTCTGGAAGCAGAAGCTGGGTCGCTGGCAGGAGGGCTACGCCATGACGACGCCGCCCACCTACGTCGATGGCCAGGTCATCGTCGGCATGTCCGGCGGCGACTGGGGCGCACGCTCCTTCGTCGCGTCGCTCGACGCCAAGACGGGCCACGAGAACTGGCGCTGGTACATCGTGCCGTCGCCGGGCGAGATCGGCAGCGGCTCGTGGCAGCTCGGCGAGTGGATGAAGGGCGGCGGCGCCGTCTGGATCGGCGCGAGCTACGACCCCGAGACGGGCCTGTACTACGTCGTGACCGGCAACCCGGTCCCGTACAACGGCCGTGGCAAGGGCGACAACTACTGGACCGACTCGATCGTCGCGCTCCACATCGCGGACGGCAAGATCGCGTGGGGCTTCCAGACCGTCCACCACGACATCTGGGACTTCGACGTCACCAACCCGCCGGTGCTGTTCGACGAGATGATCAAGGGCCGGATGCGTCACGGCATGGCAGCGGCCAGCAAGACCGGCTGGGTCTACATCCTCGACCGCACCACGGGCAAGCCGATCATCGGCATCCCCGAGAAGAAGGTGCCGCAGGGCGACGACTACTCGAACACGTCCAGGACGCAGCCGACCCCGATCGGTGACGCGTTCATCGACCAGTGCTCGAAGCCGTCGAACTACAAGCCGCTCGCACCCGACGGCAAGAAGTACAAGTTCGGCTGCATCTTCACCCCGTACTCGCCGACGCCCGAGGGCTCGTACCTCGCGGCCAACCCGAGCGCCGGTGGCGGCGTCGACTGGCCGCCGTCGGCCTACAGCCCGCTGACGAAGTACATCTACGTCTGCGCGACCGAGGGCGGTGGCGCACTCGGTGCCATCCCGAACAACCAGCAGCAGTGGGTGCCGGGCGACGTGTTCAAGGTCGTCGGCATCAACTTCGGCTCGTCGCTGAGCACGCACGGCGTCGTTGCTGCGATCAACGTGAGGACGAACAAGGTGGCCTGGAAGCTCTCGGGCAAGAAGGATGGCTGGCCGACCAACTGCTACAGCGGCATGCTCGCCACTGCCGGCAACCTGGTCTTCGCCGGTCACAGCGAGGGCATCTACAGCGCGTACAGCGCCTCCACCGGCAAGCTGCTGTGGAACTCGCCGAAGCTGGCCGGCGGCCCGAACGCACCGGGCGTCAGCTACTCGGTGAACGGGAAGCAGTACGTCTCGGTGTTCGCAGGCGGTGGCGCCGGCAAGCAGAGCGACGTCGTCGTCGCGTTTGCGATGCCGTAGCCGAGCACTGCAGCCCCGCGCTGCGGGGTCGTAAGTGAATGCGGCCCCCTCGGTTCACCGGGGGGGCCGCTTCCTTTTGCCGTGGTACCTTTCCCGCCGGGAATCATCCAAGATCCGCAGGAGGTAGTGATAGTGCGTCGCCTACGTTTCGCCTTCGCCGTCATGCTTGTCGTCGCTGTTTCCGCGCCTCTCGCAGGGAGCGCTTTCGCGGCAGGGCCGCCGGCCAGGGCCACGTTCAACATGCGCGAGTTCGGGTTTGACACGACAACGGACATCGTCAAGGCCGGAACGGTCACGATCACCGGCAAGAACATGGGTAACTCCGTCCACAACCTCGTCTTCACCACGCTCAAGAAGAAGACGGCCTTCATCCAGCCGGGCAAGTCCTTCAAGCTAGTGTTGAAGCTTGCGCCGGGCTCGTACCCGTACGTCTGCACGATCCCGCGCCATGCCGAGAACGGCATGCAGGGCACCCTCGTCGTCAAATAGGACGCACCGCATGAGCGCGCCTCCACCGAGCGCCGGCCGCCATGACGCCGGCGCTCGGCGTCGAGGCGCGGGGGGTCGCGGCCGCGGCGTGCTGCGCGGTCGCCGGCGGGGGGTGCCGCGCGGGCTCCTCGCCGGGGCGCTGCTGGCGTTGCTGCTCCCCGCGGCGGCGTTGGCGGCCACCGACTGGCCGCTCCACAACGGCAACCTCGCCTCGACCCGGGCCGCGGCCGGCGCCCGCATCTCGGCGGCCACGGTCGGCCGGCTGGAGGTTGCCTGGCGCTTGCCGTTCACGAGTCCGCCGGGCCTCGAGGGCATCTTCGCGAGCGCACCGCTCGTCGTGGGCGGCAGGGTCTACGCGCTCGACCTCGACAGCAGGCTCTACGCCGCCGAGCTGCGCACGGGGCGCCTGCTGTGGACACGCAGCTCGCACGCCCGCAACTCCGGGCCGAACGGCATCGGCTACGCCGGCGGGCGGCTCTTCGGCACCACCGACACCACCGCGTACGCCGTCGACGCGGTGACCGGACGCCAGCTCTGGTCGAGGCGGCTCGCGAGCCGCACGGAGCAGTTCATCGAGGTCGCTCCGGTTAGCGCCGGCGGGCGCGTCTACCTGTCCACCGTGGGCTTCCCGCCGGGAGGGCGTGGGGCGCTGTACGCGCTGGACGCGGCGACCGGCCGTGTCGTCTGGCGATTCGACACGATCAAGGAGCCATGGGCGACGTCGCAGGCAGGCGGGGGCGGCGCCTGGTATCCGGCGTCGGTGGACGCACAGGGCCGCGTCTACGTCGGCATCGCCAACCCCGGCCCCTGGGGCGGTACACCGGCCCTGCCGAACGGCGCGGCCTATGCCGGGCCTGTCCTCTACACCGACTCGCTGGTCGTCCTCGACGGCCGCACCGGCAAGCTGCTCTGGCACGACCAGGTGACGCCGCACGACGTGCGTGACCACGACTTCCAGGACTCGCCGATTCTGGCCCGCGTCCAGCGGGGTGGCCGCTCCGTCAGCATCGTGATCGGGGCGGGCAAGGCCGGGCGTGTGATCGCCTGGGACCGCGCGACCCACCGGCGCCTGTGGGACGTCGAGGTCGGCCTGCACCGCAACGACCGCGGGCCGCTGCGGCGGAAGGCCCGCGAGGTGTGCCCGGGGCTGCTCGGCGGGGTGGAGACGCCGATGGCCTTCGCGGCCGGGCGCGTGTTCGTGCCCGTCGTCAACCTCTGCACCCGTGAGAGCGCTGTCTCGAACGCACCGTTCGGCACCCTCGACGTGACGAAGGGCACCGGCGAGCTCGTCGCCCTCGACGCGGCGACCGGCCGGCGGCTGTGGCGGCGGGTGCTGCCGCAGCCGGTGTTCGGCTGCGCGACCGTCGCGCGTGACGTCGTCTTCACGTCCACTTTCGACGGCCGCAGCTGGGGCTTCCGCACGAGCGACGGGGCGCTCGTCTGGCAGGCGCGCGCCCGCGCCGGCAGCAACTCGTGCCCGGCGATTGCGGGGGACACCCTGCTCGTGGGTGCGGGCACCTGGCATCCGGCGCATCCGCAGCCAGTCCGCGAGCTGATCGCCTATCGGCTACGGTGACCCGCCGGCCTGCATACGCAGCGAGAATTCTTTCAGCGGGGAAGCAGGAACGTCCGACCCGTAGTTGAATATTTAAAGGTTTTGCTCTACTCTGCGCGGCCGTGCTGTCGTTTCGTCGACATCTGGCAGGGCTGCTCCTGGCCCTCGGCCTCGCCGCCGCGCTCGCAGCGCCCGTCTTCGCCTCCCCCAGCGAGCAGCGCGCGCTCGTCTCGGAGCGCTCCCGGCTCGTCGTCCAGGACGGCCAGTTCGTCTGGCCGGCCGACGGCACGGTGACCTCGCCCTACGGGCCCCGCGGGCGCGGCTTCCATCCCGGCCTCGACATCGGCATGCTCCGCTCGCTTGCCGTCCGCTCGGCTGCCGCCGGCGACGTGACCAGCGTCGGCTACCTCACCGGCTACGAAGGCTACGGCGTGCTCGTGCTCGTCGACATCGGCAACGGCTATCAGCTGCTCTACGCCCACCTCTCGCGCGCCGCCGTGCGCGTCGGCCAGCATCTCGAGCAGAGCGACCCGATCGGCACGGCCGGCTGCACGGGCAGCTGCACGGGCACCCACCTCCACTTCGAGCTGCGCCGCTTCGGCCGCTGGGTCGATCCGACCCCGTTCCTGCCGTAGCCCGGCCCCGGCCCCGGCCCGGCCCCGGCCCGGCTCTGACCCTCGCCCTGGCTCCGGCCGCTTCCGCCGCCGCACACCGGTGGCGACGGGCATCATCCAGGTGACACTCCGAGTCCGAGAAGGAGCCCGATGAGCGCCGTGAACCCCTACGACTTCCTCGACGTCGACGCACTGCTGAGCGAGGAGGAGCGGCTGGTGCGCGCGACTGCGCGGAGCTTCGTCCGCGACCGGGTGCTGCCGGACATCAACGAGTGGTTCGAGACGGGCACGCCGTACCCCAAGGAGCTGTTCAAGGAGATGGGCCGGCTGGGCATGCTCGGCATGCACCTCGAGGGCTACGGCTGCGCGGGCATGGGCGCGGTGGCCTACGGCATCGTCGCCGAGGAGATCGAGTACGGCGACGCTGCGCTCCGCTCGTCGCTTTCGGTGCAGGGCTCGCTGGCGATGTTCCCGATCTGGAAGTTCGGCTCGGAGGAGCAGAAGCAGCGGTGGCTGCCTGGCATGGCGGCCGGCGAGATCTGCGGCTGTTTTGGCCTGACCGAGGCGGAGTCGGGCAGCGACCCCTCGAGCATGCGCACGCGAGCGCGACGCGACGGCGCCGACTGGGTCATCGACGGGTCGAAGACGTGGATCTCCAACGGCACCATCGCCGACATCGCGATCATCTGGGCGCGCACCGACGAGGGCATCCGCGGCTTCGTCGTCCCGACCGACACGCCCGGCTTCGAGTCGCGCGAGATCCCCAACCGGATGTCGCTGCGTGCCAGCCGCGTCTCCGAGCTCAGCCTCACCGGCGTCCGCCTGTCGGACGAGTACCGGCTGCCCGAGGCGACGAGCATGCGTGGCCCGCTCTCCTGCCTCAACGAGGCGCGCTACGGCATCGTCTGGGGCGTCATCGGCTCGGCACGGGCGTGCTTCGAGTCGGCGCTCGACTACTCGCAGCAGCGCGAGCAGTTCGGCAAGCCGCTGGCCGCCTTCCAGCTGACGCAGCGCAAGTTCGCCGACATGGTGTGCGAGATCTCGAAGGCGCAGCTGCTCGCCCTCCATCTCGGCCGGATGAAGGAGCAGGGCACGGTACGGCCCGACCAGATCTCGGTGGGCAAGATGAACAACGTGCGCGAGGCGCTGAAGATCGCCCGCGAGGCCCGCTCGATCCTGGGTGGCAACGGCATCGCGCTCGAGTTCCAGATCATCCGGCACATGCTCAACCTGGAGTCGGTGTACACGTACGAGGGCACGAACGAGGTGCACACGCTGATCATCGGCAACGCAGTGACGGGCATCTCCGCGTTCGCATGACGCTGTGGTTCAACGACCTCGCGGTGGGCCAGGTGCTGGAGACCGGGCCCCGCGAGGTCGTCGCAGCCGACATCCTCGCCTTCGCCGGGCTCACCGGCGATCGCAACCAGATCCATCTCGACGGGCTCGCGCACGGGTTGCTCGTCGCGGGCATCTCGTCCGGCCTGCTCTTCGACCTCGGCCACTTCGGCGAGTCGACGCTGGCGCTGCTGGAGCTGAAGGAGTGGAAGTTCCTGGCGCCCGTGCGCGCCGGCGACACGGTGCGGGCGCGCTTCACCGTCGAGAGTCTGCGGCCGGCCTCGCGCGGCGACCGCGGCATCGTCGTCCGCCGCGTCGAGATCATCGATCAGCATGGCACCGTGGTGCAGGACGGACGCGCTTCGCTGCTCCTGGCCTGCCGGCCGCGATAGGGTCCGCGCATGCTCTCCGACCCGGATCGCTACGCGCACGCGCCCATCGTCGGCCGCCCGCGCCTCGAATGGCCAGAGGGGAAGCGGCTCGCCGTGTGGATCGCGACGAACCACGAGTACTACGAGCTCGAGTCGCCCATCCGCCCGTACCGCAAGCCGTGGGCGCGCGTCACGCGCGATGTCCAGGCCTACTCCAACCGTGACTACGGCAACCGCGTCGGCATCTGGCGGCTGCTGGAGCTGATGGACGAGTACGACATCACCGGCTCGATCTCGTGGTCGGCGGCGCTCGGCGACCATCACCCGGAGACGACCGCCCCGTGGCTGGAGCGCGGCTGGGACTTCTTCTCGCACGGCATCTACAACACGCGCTACGCCTTCGGCATGAGCGAGGACGAGGAGCGCGAGCTGATCGCCGACTCGTTCGCCACGATCAAGCGGCTCACCGGGCAGGATCCCTCGGGCTACCTGTCGCCGGCGCTCACCTACACCGAGCGCACCTTCGACCTGCTGGCCGAGGCGGGCGTCAAGTACGTCTGCGACCTCTTCCACGACGACCAGCCGTTCCCGGTGAAGGTACGCGCCGGCCGGCTCATCTCGATCCCCTACACGCTCGAGCTGAACGACGTCTACGCCTACAACGTCTTCCTCTACCCGCCCGAGCACTACGGGCAGATGATCAAGGATCAGTTCGACACGCTGTACGAGGAGGGGAACGGCGGCGTGCTGGGCATTGCCATCCACCCGTACCTGGTGAACCAGCCGCACCGGCAGAAGGCGTTCGAGGACGTGATCGCGTACATGCGCGGCTTCGACGACGTGTGGTGGACGCGCGGGGTGGACATCGCCGACTGGTACTACGACCGCTACTTCGACGAGGTGCAGCAGGCGGTGGGAGCGTGACCGGCGGCGGGGGCGGCAGAGGGGCGGCCGGCGGGGAGCCAGAGGCCGGGCTTGGCCGCGACTACCTGACCTATCCGCACCGCTCCTACGGGATGGACCACGACATCTACGACTGGTCGCCGATCACGGCGCGGCCGAAGGTGCTGTGGCCGGGCGGCAAGGGCGTCGCGCTGTGGGTGCTCGTGTCGCTCGAGTGGTTCCGTTTCGACGCCGACGGCAAGCCGTTCCGCGTTGCCGGCTCACCGACGAAGGAGTACCCGGACTTCCGCGACTGGACGTGGCGGGACTACGGCAATCGCATCGGCATCTACCGCGTCGCCGACGTGCTGGAGAAGCACGGGGTGCGCGCCACGGCAGCGGTCAACTCGGACCTCGTGCGCAACCGCCGCTCGACCGTGGACGAGGCGAAGAGCCGCGGCTGGGAGCTGATCGCGCAGGGGACGTCGGCGTCGGTGGTGCACCACGTGGATTTGCCCGAGGACGATGAGCGATCGATCATCGCCGAGGCGTTGACGGTGGTGGGCGAGGCGAACGGGGCGCCGGTGCGCGGCTGGCTGTCACCCGGGCAGAGCGAGTCGCGGCTGACGCCGGAGATTCTCGCCGAGCGCGGTGTCGAGTACCTGTGCGACTGGCCGAACGACGACGTGCCGGTGCCGTTCCGCACGCCGGGCGGCCCGATCTGGTCGCTGCCGGCCTCGAACGAGCTGTCGGACGTGCAGGTGCTGCTGTCGCTGCACCAGACGGCGCCGTCCTGGGCCGGCCAGGTGGTGGCCGCCTACGACGTGCTGGAGCGGGATGCGGCCCGCCACGGTCAGGGCCGGGTGCTCTGCCTGCAGGTACACCCCTGGCTGATGGGGCAGCCGCACCGGATCCGCCACTTCGAGCGGGCGATCGCGGCGGTGGCCGGGCGTGACTCCTGCTGGTCGGCCACCGGCAGCGAGATCCTCGACGCCTACCGCGCGGCCGTCGGCGGCTGACGCCTGTGGAGCCGCCTGGGCGCCGCCGTCGGCGCCGCGCCCGGGGCGGCAACCGGTGCCGCGCCGAGACACGTCAAGCCTCTAGGCTTGCGCCGTGAAGATCCGCTGGGACTGGATCGAGCGCCATCGCGGTGAGATCGAGAGCGCGACGCTAGGGCATCTGAAGCTCACGGCGATTTCGCTGGCGATCGCGCTCGCCCTGGCGCTGCCGCTGGCGCTGGCCGTGCGCGGCCGCCGTGTCGCCTCGGCCGCGCTGCTGTCGGTCGCGGGCATCCTCTACACGATCCCGTCGATCGCCCTCTTCGGCATCCTCGTGCCGCTGATCGGCCTCGGCAGCTGGCCGGTGATCATCGGTCTCGTCGTTTACGCGCAGCTGACGCTCGTGCGCAACACGCTCGTCGGGCTGGCTGCCGCGCCCGCGCCCGTGCGCGAGGCGGCCGAGGGGATGGGCCTGACGCCGCGCCAGGTGCTGCTGCGCATCGAGCTGCCGCTCGCGATCCCCGCCATCGTCGCCGGCAT
>JANXXF010000067.1 GCA_025350775.1 Actinomycetes bacterium | reverse complement strand
CGATCATCAGCGCCTCGGGCACGACGAGCGGGAAGTAGACGGTCGGCGGGTGGTAGTCGAAGTCCATCAGCCGCTTGGCAACGTCGAGGGCAGTGACGCCGTGCTCGCGCTTGAGCCCGCGCGCCGAGAGCACGAACTCGTGCATGCAGAGCCGGTCGTACGGCAGCTCGTAGGCACCCTTCAGCCGCGCGAGCATGTAGTTCGCGTTGAGCACCGCGGCCTCGGACATCTCCTTCAGCTCGGGGCCGTAGCGCCGGATGAACGCGTACGAGCGGACGAACACGCCGAACGGGCCGAGCCAGCCGCGCACCTTGCCGATCGACTTCGGCCGGTCGTGGTCGAGGCGGAACACGTCGCCGTCGCGGACGACCTGCGGCTTCGGCAGGAACGGGTCGAGCATGGCGCGCACGGCGATCGGGCCGCCGCCAGGCCCGCCACCGCCGTGCGGCTGCGAGAACGTCTTGTGCAGGTTGATGTGGACGACGTCGAAGCCCATGTCGCCCGGCCGCGAGATGCCGCACACCGCGTTGAGGTTGGCGCCGTCGTAGTACATGAGGGCGCCGGCGCCGTGCATGATCGCCTCGATCTCGGCGATGTTCTCCTCGAACAGGCCGAGCGTGGACGGGTTCGTCAGCATCAGGCCCGCGGTGCGCGGCCCCACCTTCGCCCGCAGGTCGGCGACGTCGATGTTGCCGCGCTCGTCGGTCTTGAGGCCGACCACCTCGTAGCCCGCCATGATCACGCTCGCCGGGTTCGTGCCGTGCGCGGAGTCTGGGAGCACGATCTCGCGGCGCTCGACGTCCTCGTCGCGATCCTGGAAGTACGCCCGCATCACCAGCAACCCCGTCAGCTCGCCCTGCGAGCCGGCCGCGGGCTGCAGCGTCACCGCGTCGAGGCCGGTGACCTCGCGCAGGATCTCCTGCAGACGCCACATCAGCTCGAGGGCGCCCTGGGCGGCCTCCTCGTCCTGGCACGGGTGAAGGTTGGCGAAGCCGGGGAGCGCCGCCGCGCGCTCGTTGAGCCGCGGGTTGTGCTTCATCGTGCAGGAGCCGAGCGGGTAGAAGCCGGTGTCGATGCCAAAGTTGCGGTTCGCGAGGGCCGTGACGTGGCGGACGAGGTCAGGCTCGGCGATCTCGGGCAGGCGGGGCGCAGCGGCGCGCGCGAGGTGCGCGGGCACGGCCACCGTGGGCAGGCCCGCGTACGCGGGCAGCGAGCCGGCGCGGCGCCCGGGGCGGGACTTCTCGTAGATCAGCTGCACTGTGCGATCACCTCCGCCAGCCGGTCGATCTCAGCCGGGGTGCGCTTTTCGGTGAGCGCGACCAGCAGCACGTCGTCCATGCCCGGGAAGTCGCGGCCGAGCGGGACGCCGGGGTTGACGCCGAGGGCGCGCGCCCTGCGCACGACCTCCGCCGCCGAGCCGCCGGGGACGCGCACCGCCACCTCCTTGAAGGTCGTCTGCCCCGGGAACGCGAGCGGCAGGCCGAGGCGCGCGGCGGTGTGCGCCGACAGCGACATCAGCAGCTCGCCGAGCTCGCGCAACCCCTGCGGGCCGTGCCAGCACAGCGTCAGCCAGCCGCCGAGCGCGATCAGCGTCTGGTTCGTCGTCATGTTCGAGGTCGCCTTCTCGCGGCGGATGTGCTGCTCGCGGGTCTGCAGCGTCAGCACGTAGGCGCGCTTGCCCTCGGTGTCGAGCGTCTCGCCGACGATGCGGCCGGGCATCTTGCGGACCAGCTCGATCTTCGCGGCCATGAAGCCGAAGTGCGGGCCGCCGAACGACATCGGGTTGCCGGCGCTCTGCCCCTCGCCGATCGCGATCGCGCAGCCGTAGGCGCCGGGCGCCTCGACGACACCGAGCGACAGCAGGTCGACGTGCGCGACGGGCAGCGCGCCCGCCTCGTTGGCGGCGGCGGCCAGCGCCGGCCCGTCCTCGAGGCAGCCGAATACGTTGGGGGTCTGGAAGATCGCGCAGGCCGCACCCTCGCAGGCGCGCGCCCACGCGGCGGCAGCGGTCGTGCCGCCCTCGTGCGGCACCGTGACCACCTCCATGCCGAAGCCTGGCGCGAAGGTAGCGACGATCTGGCGCACCATCGGATGCAGCGACTCGGCCAGGACGACCTTTGTGCGGCCGGTGTGCGCCTTCGCCAGGAAGCAGGCGTCGGCAGCGACGGTGCAGCCGTCGTAGCCCGAGGCGTTGGACACCTCCATGCCGGTCAGCTCGCAGATCGCGGTCTGGTACTCGAAGATCGCCTGCAGCACGCCCTGGCTCATCTCCGGCTGGTATGGCGTGTACGCGGTGAGGAACTCGCCGCGTGACATGAGGACGTCGACGACGGCAGGCGTGTAGTGGTCGTAGACGCCGTAGCCGAGGAACGACAGCTCCAGGCCGACGTGGACGTTGCGGCCCGCGAGCTCCTCGAGGTGCCGCGCCAGCTCGGGCTCCGAGAGCGCGGGCTCGAGGTCGAGCGGACGACGCAGCCGAAACCCCTCCGGGATGTCGCGGAACAGCTCCTCGACGGTAGCGACCCCGACAGTCGCCAGCATCGCCTCGCGATCGGCGTCGGTCAGAGAGAGGAAGCTCACTACTGCGTCGCCACGTGTGCTCGGTAGGCGTCCGGGCTCATCAGCCTGGCCGTCTCGCCCGGGTCGGTGAGGCGGATGCGGATCAGCCAGCCGTCGCCGTACGACGCCTCGTTGATCGTCTCGGGCTCGCCGGTCGCCTTGGCGTTCACCTCGAGCACGACGCCCGACAGCGGCGAGATCAGGTCGCTGACGGCCTTCACCGACTCGACCTCGCCGTACGCCTCGCCCATCGAGATCGCCGCGCCCACGTCGGGCGCCTCGTAGTGGACGATCTCGCCCAGCGCGTCCTGCGCGAACCAGGTGATGCCGAGCGTCGCCTCGTCGCCCTCGATGCGGGCCCAGTCGTGCTCGTGGTGGTACAGCAGTCCGTCGGGGTAGCTCTCAGGAGCCGCCATCGGTGCCCTCCTCCTTGCGATAGATCGGCTTCTTGACGACGCGCGCCCGGGCCTCGCGGCCCCGCACGTCGATGGTGATGGTGGAGCCGGGCGCGGCGAGCGCGGCAGGCACGTAGCCCATGCCGATGCCCACTTCCAGGGACGGCGAGTGCGTGCCCGAGGTGACCTCGCCGCCCTCGCGGATCGCCATGCCGTGCCGCGGGATCGCCTTCTCGGCCATGACGAAGGCGGCCAGCCGGCGCGCCGGCCCCTCGGCCTTGACGGCGCGCAGCGCGGCCGCCCCGGTGAACTCCTTGTCGAGCGCGCACACCCAGCCGAGCCCCGCCGAGATCGCGTCGGTGTCCGTAGTGATGTCGTTGCCGTGCAGCGGGTAGCACAGCTCCAGACGCAGGGTGTCGCGCGCGCCGAGCCCGCAGGGGACGACGCCGCGGGCGAGCACCGCGTCCCACAGGCGCACAGCGTCGCTCTCCGCGCACATCAGCTCGACGCCCTGCTCGCCCGTGTAGCCGGTGCGGCAGGCCATCACCTCGATGCCGTCGACGGTGGCTGGCGCGTGCGTGAACGCGGGCGCCTGGGGCAGCCCGAGCCGTTCGAGCGCACGCGGGCCTTGCACGGCGATCAGCGCATGGTCGTCGGAGACGTCGCGGACGTCGGAGCCGCGCAGCTCGCGCTCCTTCAGCCAGGCGAAGTCGGCGTCGCGGTTGCCCGCGTTGACGACGAGCAGCCAGCGGAACGCATCGAGCCGGTAGGCGATCAGGTCGTCGACGATGCCGCCCTGCTCGTTCGTGAGCAGCGTGTACTGCGCCTGCCCCGGGGCAACCCGGTCGAGGTCGTTGGAGAGCACCCCCTGCAGGAACGCCAGGGCGCGCGGGCCTTCGACCTCGAACTCGCCCATGTGCGAGACGTCGAACGCGCCGGCGTCGCCGCGAACGGCCCGGTGCTCACCGATCACGCCCTCGTACTGAACGGGCATCTCCCAGCCGGCGAACGGGACGATGCGCGCGCCCAGGGCCACGTGGCGGTCGTAGAGCGGAGTCCTGCGCAATTGCGGCACCGGGGCTGATCCTAGCGACGGGGGTGGCGGGTGGCCGTGGATGACGCGCCCGGCACCGATCCGTGACGGAGTCGCTGCACTTCTGTAGCGCATTTCGAGCTACAATCGCCTCGTGGCCACGCGGGCGCTTCCACTCTCACTCCGCCTCGGCGCCGACGGCCTCTACCAGCTCGACGAGATCGCCAGACGTCGCGGCATCACGCGCGCGCAAGCGGCCCGCCAGGCGATCGCCGAGACCGCCCAGCGCGACCGCCGCCGCTCCGGCCTCGCCGCCGAGGCAGCCGCCCTTCTGCGCGACCCCGACTACACGCGCGAGGCGCTCGAAGTAGCCGCGCTGATGGAGCAGCTGCGTGCTCCGCGGTGACGTCCACGCGATCGAGCTCCCTCGCGGCCGGGGCGGCGTGCAGCACGAGCGCCGCTACGCGGTGATCGTCCAGGCCGACGCGCTGCTC
>JANXXF010000115.1 GCA_025350775.1 Actinomycetes bacterium | reverse complement strand
GGCACGGCTACGGCAGGCGGAGCTGGCCCGCGTACGCGCCGCTGCCGGTGAGCGCGGCCGCGCCGCAGCGGGCGCCGAGCGCGAGCGCCTCGTCACGACCGAGGCCGGCGCCGAGGCCGTAGGTGACGCCCGCGGCGAAGGAGTCGCCACAGCCGTAGGAGTCGACGACCGGGCCCGGGAGCGGCGCCGCCGGGTAGCGGCCGCCCGGCTCGGCGCTGCCGCCGGCCGCCCCCTCGGTGCGCACCACGACGCGCGGCGGCGGGTCGAGATCGCCCGCCGTGTAGGCCTCGCCGGGGTCGCTCGCCGAGCCAATCAGCGCGTCCAACTCGACGCCCGACTCGCGCAGCGTGGCCAGCTCGCGCGGCGTTGCGGTGAGGATGCGCGCCAGCCGCGTAGTGCGCAGGGCCCCGGCGTCGCCGCCGGTGAAGTAGACGGCATCGCAGCCCGAGAGCGCCCACCACGGCAGCGTGTCGTCGAGCCGAGGCACGAGCTTGTCGCCGAGCACGGTGATCGTGCGCTCGCCGGCCGCGTCAACGAAGGTGAAGGCCCGCCGTGTGGGCTCGTCGCGCCTGGCGGCGCGCACGCGCACCCCGAGCGCCGTCAGCCGTTCGGCAGCCCGCGCCCCCAGCTCGTCGTCGCCGAGGGCCGTGTAGAGCTCGCAGCTGCCTGCCAGCCGCGCGATCTGCACCGCCGCGACGGCGCCGCCACCCGCCGGCTCCTCCCAGCGCCCGCGCGCGCGGATGATCTCCCCGGCGAGCGGTACGCGGTCGACGCGGGCGAACTCGACCCATTCGACATGACCGACAACTGCGAAGCGCATCCACCTAGTCTCACATCCCGACCGCCTCGCCCGTTAGAAGATAGTGATGGCAGCTCCCGTCCCCGTCCCCGCCCCCGCACCCGCCCCGGTCGCCACCACGGCCCCGCCGCCCGTCCCTCCGTTCGAGCGCTTCTACACGGCGCACGCCCCGGAGGTGCTCGGGCTGCTGCGCCGGCGGCTCGGCGCCCAGGCGGCGGAGGACGCGTTCCAAGAAACGTTCCTGCGCGCGCTGCGCGCCTACCCGGGCCTGCGCCATGGCGAGCACTTGCGCGCGTGGGCCCTCACCATCGCGAGCCGCGTGGCGATCGACCTGCTCCGCCGTCCCGGCAGCGCCGGCGAGCCGCCCGACGAGCTCGTCGCCCTCGACCAGGAGCCCGCCTACCGCCAGCTCGCCCACCTCACCGACGGCCTCCCGCCCACCGAGCGTGCCGCTGTCGTACTGCGCTACGGCTACGACCTGCCGTACGAGGCGATCGCCGCCGCGCTCGGCTCGTCGCCTGACGCTGCCCGCCAGGCCGCCTCGTCGGGCGTCCGCCGCCTCCGCCGCACCCATGCCAGCAAGGAGAAGCCATGACCACCCCCGCCGAGGGAGTTCCTGCCGAGCTCGACGCCCGCTTCCGCGACAGCGCCGCCGCCGAGGGGCTGCTCGATGCCGCCTGGGACATCGCCGAGTCGCCGATCGGGCCGCTGTTGCTGGCCGCCAGCGCGCGCGGGCTCGCCTGGGTCGGCTTCGACGCCGACAACAGCGCCCTCGACCGTGCCGCCGCCACGCTCGGGCGCCGCCTGCTGCGCGTTCCCCGCCTGCTCGACCCCGCCCACCGCCAGCTCGACGGCTACTTCGCCGGGCACCTCCACGCGTTCGAGCTCGCCGTCGACCTCGCCGGCCTCCCCGCCTTCCAGCGCGGCGTGCTCGAGGAGCTGCAGCGGGTGCCCTACGGCGCCACCGCCACCTATGCCCAGCTGGCACTGCGCGTCGGCAAACCGCGGGCGGCCCGCGCCGTGGGCGGGGCGCTCAACCGCAACCCGGTGCCGATCATCGTGCCGTGCCACCGCATCGTGGGCTCGTCGGGCTCGCTCACGGGCTACGCAGGCGGGCTCGAGCGCAAGCGGGCGCTGCTCACGCTCGAGGGTGCCACGCTGGCCTGAGCCTGGATCCGCGGCGGCACCACTGTATAGTCGGCCGGTGGCTCCGAGCACCCGGAACGCGGCCGTGACGCCACTCCTGCTGCTGGTGCCAGGCGTGTTCTTCTGGGGCAGCTCCTTCCGGGCGACGGCGATAGGTGTTCACCACACCCCGGCGATCATGCTCGCGATGCTGCGCACCGCCCCGGTCGGCATCCTGATCCTGCTGCTGCCACTGCTGGGCAAGCCGTTCCTGCGCGGCCGCATGCTCGTGCTGGCGGCGGTGACCGGCGTCCTCAGCGTCGGCGTGCTCTACACGGCGCTCTCGATCTCGACCGACCTAGCCGGGCCTGGCAACGCCTCCGTGCTGGTCAACTCGTCGCCCTTCTTCGTGCTGCTGTTGGGTTTCCTGTTCCTGTCGGAGCGGATCTCGCGGCTGGCGCTGTTCGGGCTCGTCGCCGGCTTCGCCGGGGTCGTCATCATGGTCTCGTCGCAGCTCGGCGGCGATGTCAGCACCGGCCGGCTCGTCGGTGGCATGGCGATCGCGCTAGCCGGCTCGG
>JANXXF010000002.1 GCA_025350775.1 Actinomycetes bacterium | reverse complement strand
GACGCGGCGGCCGGCGGCGGTCGCCCCGCCTGCGCCGGCCGTCGACCAGCCGGAGCTCCTGCGCATCGCGGCCGAGCTCGTGACGCTGGGCGCCGAGCGCGATCGCATCGCCGTCGACCGCGACCGGCTCGCCGCCACGCTCGCGCAGGCATACACCGCCACGGCGGCACGCGAGGCCGACATAGATGCCCGCGAGGCCGAGGTGAGCGCACACGATGCCGACCTGACCACGCGCGAAGCCGAGCTCGCCGCCCGGGAGTGCGAGCTCGCGGAGCTGACGGCCGACCAGGCCGAGATCGGCCGCGCGCTCATCCGCCGCCAGATCCGTCAGGAGCTGGAAGGCATCGCCGTCGAGCTCTAGGCGAACGGCTCGTACGTACGCCCGCCCCGAGTGATCTCCTGGTTCTGCGCGAGCAGTCGTCGGTTGGTCTCGTCCGGGTCACGGGCTGCGGCTGCCGGCCAGCCATAGGCCCGGGTGACAGCCGTGTCCAGCCGCCGGTGCACGTCTGCAAGATCGGCGTAGGCGCCGTCGTCGACGACGTTGTAAAGCCGCGTCAGGCCGAAGCCCTCAGCAGCGCAGATCCCGGAACGAAGCGCGACCAGCGCGGCCGCCAGGTCGCCGATCTCCGCGCGAACAGCTGCAGCGACCGGCGACGGCCAGGGGAAGGTCTCGAACGCCGTGGTCGGCGTCTAGCGGATGTCCGTCCGCAGCGTCGACGACTGCAGCCAGGCCCACGCTCTGTGGGCGGACGAGGAGAGAATGCCGAACGCATAGTCGTCCGCGAATGCGAAAACGTTGGTTGCGTTGCTCGGGCAGGTCCACGGCTCGCTCCAGGCAAAGAGGATCCGCTTGCCGGTCGCGGTGCCTGCGATATAACGCGGCAGCGGCGCCAGCGCCGCCCGCATTGCCGGCACCGTCTCGCCCAGCAGCCACCAGCGCTCGCGCCGGATCTTGCGGGCGTTGCGGTCGCGGAACGGCTTCACACGCTCGCGCACGATCTCGAGCGCCGCCGGCCAGCGCATCGCCTCCTCCAGCGGCCGAGCCGCGAAGTCGATGACGAACCGCGTCGGCTGCTGGCGCGGATCGGTGGTGATGTCCTCGCCCACCAGGTACGGGCGCACGACCTCCCGGTAGTCAGCGTCGGTACGCGCGTGCAGCGCCGCCGCCTCCTCGGGCTGGAGCAGAAAGCCGGCACCCACCGGCTGCGGCCCCTGGAAGGAGCGACCGGCGTTCGCCGGAATCCGGGTGGCGACCTCGACCGCGCCGCCCGCTGACCGGAGGGCGGTCGTGATCCCGGTCACCTCCTCGCCGTCGAGCCGGAACGTAGCCGGCGGCACAACCGGCGCCTTCACCCAGTTGACGATGCTCACGTTGACGACCGCCTCGCCTGGCCACACGTGCTTCGACACCGCCGCCGTGATCACCCCAGCGTTCGCCGCGATGTAGTCGAGACTCGCAGCGCGCGCCCGGTTCTGGCTGATCGAGTTGGTGCCGACGAGGCCGGCGCGCCCACCGTCGGCGAGCTGGTCGTGTGCCTTGCGGAACCAGTAGACACAGTAGTCCTTGATACCCACGCCGAACTCGGCTTCGAGCCATTTCAGGTACGCCGGCCCCAGTACACCCCGCAGGTTCTGTGAGCCGTGGAACGGCGGGTTGCCGACGATCGCGTCGGCGCGCGGCCAAGGCATGCGCAGCGCGTCGCCAGTCGCGATCCCGGAGAGGTCGGCGAGCGGCAAGGTGCGCTCCGAGATGTCGAGCTCGTCAACGGCGAGCTTGTGCCCCATCCACAGCGTCACCCGTGCGAGGGCCACGGCGAAGCCATCGATCTCGATGCCGCGGATATTCGCCAGCGGGAAGAGATTGAGGCTCCCCTGCTCGCGCAGCCCTTCGCGCTTCCGTAGCTCCGCTTCTCGCTCGGCGAGGCGCCGCTCGATGCGCCTCAGCTCGCGGTATGCGACGTACAGGAAGTTCCCGGAGCCGCACGCCGGGTCGAGGACGACGTAGCGCATCAGGTCGGACTGCGCGGCAAGCGCCTCGCGGTGGCTCGAGAGGTTCTCGATCCGGTCGTGCCACGGATCGGCGATCGTCGGCCCGACGACCTCGAGGATGTCCGCCTCGTGGGTGTAGTGCGCCCCGAGCGCCCACTGCTTGTCGTGCCCGAGCCCACCTTCCAGCAGCGACCCGAAGATCGCAGGCTCCACTAGGCGCCAGTTGAAATCGGCAGCCGCGCGAAGGTCGTGCAACTCGTCGGGCAGCAGGTGAACGCGCGCCGGCCGCTCGAAGAGGCCGCCGTTCGCGTG
>JANXXF010000509.1 GCA_025350775.1 Actinomycetes bacterium | reverse complement strand
ACTGCGGGCCGAAGGGCGATCCGAGCGATCCGCGGGCAAGGCTCATTCTGATTCGAGCCCTAGGGAACACAGCCCGTGACCCGGCTACCGATCAGGCTGCGGGTGGCCGGCGCGTTCGCGGTCGCAATGGCGGTGATGCTCGCCGCGACCGGGACGTTCCTCTACGTGCGGCTCGGCAGCGACCTCGCGCGCGCCCTCGAACACGACCTGCGCTTGCGCGCCGACGACGTGAAGGCCCTTGTCGAGCGCTCGAACGGGGCACTTGCCGACTCCGCCGGAGGCCGGCTGATCGAGCGGGGCGAGACGTTCGCGCAACTCCTCGACCGCCGCGGACGCGTGCTCGACGCGACGCCGTCACTCGGCGGATTCTCGCTCCTCACGCCGGACGAGCTCGCCGCCGGCGCGCGCGGCCCGGCCTTCTCCGACCGGTCGTCGGTGCCAGGCCTCGACGAGCCGGCGCGCCTGCTCGCGATCCCCGTCACACGGAACGGGCAGCCGCTCGTGCTCGTCGTCGGAGCGACCCGCGAGAACCGCGCCGAGGCGCTGCGCGACCTCCGCAACGCGCTCGTGATCGTCGGCCCCATCGCCCTGCTGCTCACGACGGGCGCGGGCTACCTGCTTGCGGGAACCGGACTCGGCGCAGTCGACGCGATGCGACGGCGGGCGGCCGAGATCTCCGCAGAGCGGCCTGGCGAACGGCTTCCCGTGCCACGCACGCGAGACGAGCTCGAACGGCTCGGTCTCACCCTGAACGAGATGCTGGGACGGCTGGAACAGGCGCTCGAACGCCAGCGGGGCTTCGTGGCCGACGCCGGGCACGAGTTGCGCACCCCGCTCGCTCTCCTCCGGGCCGAGCTTGACTTCGCGCTCCACCACGCCCGTGGCGAGCAGGAGCTTCGCGCCGCGGTCAGCCGGGCGAGCGACGAGACCGACCGGCTCGTCCAACTCGCCGGCGATCTGCTGCTGATCGCAAGCACCGACCACGGCGAGCTCCCACTCCGGCTCGAACGGCTCTCGGCAGCCGAGCTGCTCGAGAGCGTCCGCAACCGCTTCCTCTGGCGCAGCGCCGACGCAGGCCGCAGCATCGAAATCGACGCGCCCGGCGAGATCACGCTCGTCGCCGATCGGCTGCGGCTCGAGCAGGCGCTCGGGAACCTCGTCGACAACGCGCTGCGGCACGGCGCGGGCACTGTCCGCCTCGCGGTGCGCCGCCACGCCGACGCGATCGAGCTTCGCGTCGAGGACGACGGCGACGGCTTCCCGCCCGCGTACCTGCCGCGCGCGTTCCAGCGGTTCAGCCGTCCCGACACGAGCCCGACGGGAACGGGCGCCGGCCTCGGCCTGGCGATCGTCGAGGCGATCGCCCTCGCCCACGGAGGCAGCGCTCAGGCCGAGAACCCGCCGGCCGGCGGCGCCGTCGTCTGGATCGAGCTTCCGGCCAATCGGCCGTAGACGCCGCTTGGCTGTCATCGCTGTGTCATCGACGCCGCTTACCCTCGGAACGTCCCGCAACGCAAGGAGGCTCTGAGATGAAACGCAAGCTGCTCGTGACCGGTGCTGCAGTGATCGCAATCGCTGCCGGTGGAGCCGGCGCCGCACTCGCCGTCGGCGGTGGCGGCGGCGAAACCGGCGGCGGAAGCGTAAGCGGCGCGGCTGCAGATCGCGCGAGCGCAGCCGCGCTCACGATCACCGGCGGTGGCACCGCCAACGCGGTCGAGCGCGACAACGAGCAGGGCGCCACCTGGGAAGTCGAGGTGACGAAGCCCGACGGCACGACCGTCGATGTCCGCCTGGGCGCCGACTACGGGCTCGTCGTCGTCGACTCCGACTCCGAGTCGGCAGCCGACGCCGGCAAGGCAGACGCCGGCAACTGACGCCCGCAGAGAAGCCAACGGGTAGGGGCCACGCGGCCCCTACCCGTTCGCACCAGGCTCTGGTCGGCCTCGCCTACACCGTCCAGGGCGCCGCGGCGTCCGCGTCGATGCCGTAGCGCTCGATCGCGCCCTGCACGACCGCGGCGTCCAGCACGCCGTCATCGGCGAGCGCCTTCAGCGCGGCGACCGCGACGTGATGGCGGTCGACCTCGAAGAAGCCGCGCAGCTTGACGCGATAGTCGCTGCGGCCGAACCCGTCGGTGCCGAGCACCGTGTAGCCGCGCTCGCGGCCGATAAACGGGCGGATCTGGTCGGCGAAGGTGCGGATGTAGTCGGTGGCGGCGACGGCCGGGCCCTCGCGCCCGTCGAAACTGGACTCGACACGGGAGCGGCGCGGCTGAGCGGTCGGGTGGAGGCGGTTCCAGCGCTCCACCTCGAGGCCGTCGCGGCGCAGCTCGGTGAAGCTCGTCACACTCCAGACGTCGGCAGCGATGCCGAAGTCGGCGGCGAGCAGGTCCGCGCCGGCCAGCACCTCGCGCAGGATCGCGCCCGAGCCGAGCAGGCGCACGCCGGCGCGCGCATTGGGCGCGTCGTGGTGCGCGTGCAAGACCATGCCGCGCAGCACATCGGCATGCGCGGCGGCCGGCAGCGTGGGCTGGGCGTAGTTCTCGTTCATGAGCGTCACGTAATGGAACTCGTCGCACTGCTCTTCGAGCATGCGG
>JANXXF010000508.1 GCA_025350775.1 Actinomycetes bacterium | reverse complement strand
GGCTCGCCCTTGAACGGCCCCACCAGGTCGCTCGTCACCCAGCCGCCGTAGAAGAGCCCGGGCTGCGGCGTCGCCTGCTCGTCGCCGACAAAGCACGCGTCGAGCCGCTGCACGTAGAACGCGACGGCGTGCGCGATCCCGGCGAAGGCGAGGGTGGGGCGGAGGTACGTCCACGCCGCCTGCACGGCCCGCTCCACTTCCGGCACGACGACGTCGAAGTACGTCGCCTGCCCCTTCCATTCGCAAAAGCTCGTCACTGCCACCGGCACGAGCAACTCCTGGGCCACGTCCTCCCAGGGCACGTAGTAGACGGGCGGATGGCTCGTCTCCAGCACACGCCACGCGCGCGCCGACGCGGCCACGACGGCGCCGCCGTGCTCGACGCGCACCGGCCGGGCAGAAAGCTCCAGCCGTGGCGGCCGCGGATAGTCCCACACCGACTCCATCTTCACCAGGGTAGATACTGCGCACGTGGACGCCACGCCGCGCATGGTCTTCCTCGGCTACGGCAAGTGGGTGTGGGCCGACCGCAGCTACGCGCTCGAGCCGGTCGGCGAGGAGCGCCGGGGCAGCGGCAGCCGCACGCTCGTCCACGTCGACGGCAGCGCCGAGCCCGAGCGGCTGTTCTAGCGCGGCCGCCCTCGTGAGTCGCCTGCGCGGCATCGCGATCGATCTGCAGCCGCTGCGCGACAGCCGCTCGTTCCGTCTGCTCTGGATCGGGCAGACGGTATCGCTGCTGGGGAGCTCGATCACGATGGTCGCCGTCCCGTATCAGCTCTTCCAGCTGACCCACTCGACGCTGATGCTCGGCCTGCTCGGCCTCTGCAGCCTCGCGCCGCTGCTCGTCGCCCCGCTCGTCGGCGGCGCCATTGCCGACGCCGTCGACCGGCGCCGACTGATCATCGTGATGGAGCTTGCGCTGATGGCGACGGCCGTGCTCTTCGCCCTCAACGCGGCGCTGCCGCACCCGCAGGTCTGGGCGCTCTTCGTGCTGCAGACGGTGGCGACGAGCTTCGCCGGGCTCGGCTGGCCGGCAATGCGTTCGGCGATCCCCCGCATCGTCGGCCCCGACCAGATCGCGGCGGCCTCGGCGCTGCAGGGCCTGTCCGGCAACTTCTCGCGCGTGGCGGGGCCGGCGCTCGGCGGCGCGCTGATCGCCGCGATCGGCGTCACTCCCACCTACGTCATCGACGCCGTCTCGTTCGGGGCGGTGCTGCTGGCGGCGCTCGCCCTCCCGGCGATCCTGCCGCTCCACGGCAGCGAGCGCGCCAGCCTCGCCTCGATCGCCGAGGGCTTTCGCTTCGTCCGCTCACAGAAGCCCGTCCTCGGCATCTTCCTGCTCGACACCAACGCGATGATCTTCGGCATGCCGCGCGCGCTGTTCCCCGCGATCGCCCTCCACCGCCTCGGCGGTGACGCGGCCATGCTCGGACTGCTCTACGCCGCGCCGTACGCCGGCGCGCTCGCCGCCACGCTGTTCTCGGGTTGGCTCAACCGGGTGCGCCGTCAGGGCGTCGGGGTGATGCTGTCCGCGTCGGCGTGGGGTGCCGCCGTCGTCGTGTTCGGCTTCTCGGAGTCGCTGTGGCCGGCGCTTGTCGCGCTCGCCTTCGCCGGGGCCGCCGACATGGTCAGCGCCGTGCTGCGGATGGTGATGGTGATCGACGTGACGCCGGATGCCATGCGCGGCCGCGTCGCTGGCATCGAGTTCATGCAGGTCGCCAGCGCCCCCGCACTCGGCGACGTCGAGGCCGGTGTGCTCGCCTCGGCCACGAGCGTGCGCTTCTCGGTCGTCTCCGGCGGGCTGGCCTGCATTGCCGGCTCGCTGGTGATCTCACTCCTGCTGCCGGCGCTGCTCCGCTACGACGCCTCGGAGGCCCGGGCCGCACGGCGTGCCCGCGAGGCCGAGGGGGCGACGGCATGACGCACCTCGCTACCGCCTTCTTCCGGCGTAGCGCTCACCTCGTCGCCCCCGAGCTGGTGGGCGCGACGCTGCTCGTGGCCGGCGTCGGCGGCACCATCGTCGAGGTCGAGGCTTACGACCGCACCGACCCTGCGAGCCACTCCTTCCGTGGCCCGACGCCGCGCAACGGCGCGATGTTCGGCCCGGCAGGGCGCGCGTACGTCTATCGCTCATACGGGATCCACTGGTGCCTGAACGTCGTCTGCGGCGCGCAGGAGGGGGTGGGCGAGGCAGTGCTCGTGCGCGCGCTCGAGCCGACCGCCGGCCTCGAGCTGATGGCGGAGCGCCGCGGCCTCGCCGACCTGCGCCTGCTCTGCGCCGGGCCCGGCCGACTCACGCAGGCCCTCGGCGTCAGCGGCGCGCACGACGGACTCCCGCTCGATCTGCCGCCGTTCGAGCTGCGCGCCCGCCCGGCCGCCGTCCCTGTCGCCGCAGGGCCGCGGATCGGCATCTCGGTCGCCGTCGAGCACCCGTGGCGCTACGGGCTGGCGGGCTCTCGCTACCTCAGCCGGCCGCTACGACCAGCGTGACCGGCATCCCGGGCGCCGCGGCGACGCCGGCCGCAGGCCGCTGGGCGAGCACCGTTCCTGCCCGTGCCCCGGCGGTGTGACCCACCGGCGAGAGTCGTGACGAGAGCTTGAGCTCTGCCAGCGCCTGCCGAGCCTGAGGCAGCTGCATCCCCACGACCTGAGGCACGATGCCGCTCGTCGCTTTCGCTACGACGAGCTGGACGTGATCGAATGACGAGAGCCGCCCGCGCAGCGGGAACTGCCCGAGAATGATGTCCACGCGCTGCCCCGGCCGCGCCGGCTTGTAGACGAACGTCGGCGTCAGCGGCTGGCCCTTCAGTCGGGCGGTCGCGACGTCGACGGTCTCGCCGATCACCGACGGCACCTCGACCTCGTTGCGCTTGCAGTCGGCGGTGGCGCGAGGCGCTGCTCCGCTCACGAAGAGCACGGTCGCGGCGTTCCGGCAGCGGCCGTTGTCGAGCATCAGCGTCCCGTCGCGGCTGACCACCCGTGACGGCGTGGCCGGCGGCACCGACAGGGCAGGCAGCGACGCCGGCGCGGCATTCAGCTGGGCCAAGGCGGACTCGGCGAACGTCTGGAAGATGAGCGCCGGGAACGAGCCGCCGGTGACCGCCTTGCCCTCGAACTCGTGCAGCATCGGCCTCAGCCCATCCGGGTAGCCGACCCAGACCGCCACTGCCAGCTGTGGCGTGTAGCCGACGAACCAGGCATCGCCGTAGTTCTCGGTCGTTCCCGTCTTGCCGGCGACCGGTCGGTCGGCCAGGGCCGCGCGCTGGCCGGTGCCCTTCGTGATCACGTCGCGCAGGATGGCCGTGACAGCGGAGGCTGTCGCCCGCGACACGGCGACGTGCAGCACCGGCGTGTTGAGCGTGGTGCCGACGGACACGATTGCGCGCGGCCGGTCGCCGAAGAGCCGTGAGTCGACGCGCTGCCCGCCATTCGCGAGCGTCGCATACGACCGCGCCATCTCGAGCGGGCTGACGGCGTCGGCGCCCAGGCCGATCGCGAAGAAGGTGTCCAGCGGCCGCGTGACGCCGAGGCGGTGTGCGAGGCCGGCGACGTTTTTCGGCTGCACGATCGTGGTCAGCTGGGCGAACACCGTGTTGTCGGAGAAGGCGGTGGCCTTGATCAGGTCTGCCTTGCCGAGGTACGCGTTCTCGTAGTTCTTCACGGCCCACAGCCGGTCGCCCAGCGGGATCGTGATCGGCTTCGAGGGGAAGACGCTGAACGGCGAGATCCCCTGCTCGAGCGCCGTGGCAAGCACGAATGGCTTGAATGCGGAGCCGGCTTGCCGCTCGCCCTGCACGGCCAGGTTGAACTGGCTGCGCCGGTAGTTGTTGCCGCCCACCATCGCGAGCAGCGAGCCGTCGCGCGGATCGATCGCCACGAGCGCTGCCGCCGGCCCGCTCGCCGACGGAAGCCACTTCTCGATTGCGTCGCGGGCGAGCCGCTGCAGATCGAGGTCGAGGGTCGTCCGCACGCGCAGGCCGCCGCCGAACACCTTGGCCGAGCCGTAGCGGTCGACGAGCTGCTGCTTCACGTAGTTCACGAAGTGCTGCGCGGGGCCCTCGACACCCGGCAGGTGGATCTCGCCGGGACTCGGCAGCGGCGTGCGCAGCGCTGCCTGGTAGTCGCGCAAAGGGACGTCGCCGACGCTGAGCATTGCCTCCAGCACGATCTTCCGGCGCGCGAGCGTGGCGCGGGGGTTCGTCGCCGGGTCGAAGCGGGCCGGGTCGGCCGGGATGCCGGCGAGCAGGGCGGACTGCGCGAGCGTCAGGTCGGCAGCGCCCACGCCGAAGTACGTCTGCGCCGCCTGCTGCACGCCGTAGGCGCCGTTGCCGAAGTAGATCGTGTTGAGATACGCCGTGAGGATCCTGTCCTTCGGCCAGCGCTGCTCAAGCTGCCAGGCGAGCGCCGCCTCCCGCAGCTTGCGCGATACCGTCCGCTCGCTCGTCACGTAGGCGTTTTTGACCAGCTGCTGCGTGATCGTCGAGCCGCCCTGCGCGACCTTTCCCTGGACGAGGTTGCCCCACAGTGCTCGGCCGATGCCGCGCAGGTCGATCCCACGGTGCTCGAAGAAGCGCCGGTCCTCGACCGCGACGATCGCCTGCTTGATGAGCGGCGAGATCGCGTCCGACGCGACGACCACACGCGACTGGTCGCCGCGCAGCACGGCCAGCACAGTCTTGCCGTCGGCGGCGAGGATGACGCCATTCTGGTCGAGAGCCGTCTGGCGGGCGGGGTCGAGCTGTGGCAGCTGCCGGCCGAGCGCCGTGACGATGCCCAGCGAGAACGCGCCAGCACCGAGCAGCCCGAGCACCAGGAGGATGACGGCCAGGCGGAGCTTCCGGATCTTCCGCCTCGGCCGCCGTGGGACCGGCTGAATCTTCACCCGCGGGCGCACGAGCTGTCGATTCTACGGCCTCCCGGCCGTACCGCCCGGCTATGCTCCCGGCGCCGATGGGCCTCGCCGACGTTTCCCGCAACGCCGTCCACGTGCTTCCCGCGGGCGAGCTCGCGCGCAAGCTCGCGCAGGGCCGGCCGCTGCGGGTGAAGCTCGGCATTGACGTCACGTCGCCGCACATCCATGTCGGCCGGGCGATTCCGCTGCAGCGGATGGCGGCCTTCCAGCGCGCCGGCCATCTCGGCGTCCTCATCATCGGTGACTACACGACGCGTATCGGCGACCCGTCCGGCCGCTCCAGCGAGCGCCCGCTCCTGACCGACGGGGAGATCGACGCGAACGCACGCACCTACGTCGAGCAGGCGTTCCAGATCATCGACCGCGACCGCACCGAGGTGCATTACAACGGTGAGTGGCTGGCGAAGCTCGACTTCGCCGAGGTCGTCCGGCTCACGCGCACGATCACGGTCAGCCGCCTGCTCGAGCGCGACGACTTCAGCAAGCGCATGGCCGAACAGGCGCCGATCTCCGTCTCGGAGCTGCTCTACCCGCTGCTGCAGGCGTACGACTCGGTCGCGGTTCGCGCCGATGTCGAGCTCGGTGGCACCGATCAGCTCTACAACCTCCTCGCCGGCCGTGATGTCATGTCGGCCTACGGCCTCGAGCCCCAGGTCTGCCTGACGACGCCCCTGTTGCTCGGCACCGATGGCCGCAAGATGTCGTCCTCGTACGGCAACTACATCGGCCTCAGCGAGGCGCCCGAGGAGCAGTTCGGCAAATCGATGCGCATCTCCGACGACGCCCTGCCCGAGTACTACCGGCTGGTGATGGAGAGCGACGAGGGCCGGCCGGCCGGCGACCCGATGGCCGCCAAGCTCCGGCTGGCCCGCTTCATCGTCGAGCGCTCGCACGGGGCGGAGGCCGCCGACCGCGCAGAGGCGCACTTCACCCGTGTGGTGCGCGAGGGACAGGCCCCCGACGACGTGCCTGAGCACCCGTTGCCGGCCGGGGACCCCGTGCATCTGCCTGCGCTCCTCGTCGATCTCCTCGGTATCCCGTCCCGCGCTGAGGCCCGCCGGCTGATCGCCCAGGGTGGCGTGAAGCTCGACGGCCGGGTAGTCTCCGCCATCGACGTGGGACGAGCAGAGTTGGCCGGAAAGCTGCTCCAGGCAGGGAAGCGCAAGTTCATCCGCTTTACCCCTTGACAGTGCGCTCGAGCCTGCTATAGTTCCGCGGCCTGCTCGTACAGAGGTTGCACGCAGAAGGGTCAACGACCAGATGCGGAGACAACACAAGCTCATCGACTGAAACGGTTTCAACCGCTTCGAAGTAGGAGATGAGCCTCCGCCTGGTTTGGGGGCTTTTTCGTGTGCAGTGAGGTTTCGCCCACTCGGGCGCCGGTCTTTGAAAACTCAACAGCGTGCGTTTATGTCGAGAACTCGACGGTGGGCTTCGGCCTGCCCGAGAGTGACCAACAGTTACCGCGTCCTTCGGGGCGCGGCCTTTGAGCGAATACAGAATGGCTCGAAGGAAGAGATCGCCCCTCGGGGCGAATCACTCTTCACGGAGAGTTTGATCCTGGCTCAGGACGAACGCTGGCGGCGCGCTTAACACATGCAAGTCGAGCGAAAACCATTCCTTCGGGAATGGGGATAGCGGCGAACGGGTGAGTAACACGTGGGTAATCTACCCTCGGTACCGGAATAGCCCGGGGAAACTCGGATTAATGCCGGATAGCCTCACGGGTTTTATGGCCTGTGAGAAAAGGTAGCTTAGGCTTCTGACCGGGGACGAGCCTGCGGCGGATTAGCTAGTTGGCGGGGTAATGGCCCACCAAGGCGACGATCCGTAGCTGGTCTGAGAGGACGATCAGCCACACTGGGACTGAGACACGGCCCAGACTCCTACGGGAGGCAGCAGTGGGGAATCTTGCGCAATGGGCGAAAGCCTGACGCAGCGACGCCGCGTG